>NZ_JBFAMX010000240.1:0-14954 GCF_040659615.1 Nonomuraea sp. NPDC049784 | reverse complement strand
GCGTCCGCTCCCCCGCGAAGTACGGCAGCATGAGCAGCCCCTCCGCCCCACGTCCCACGGCGGCGGCCTCGTCCGTGAGCGAGGAGTACGAGGCGCCGGTCAGGTCCCGCAGCCATCCGGTGATCGCCCCGGAGGTGGCCATCCCGGCCGCCAGGTTGTACGTCCCGGGCGACACCCCGGCCGTCCCCCACAGCCGCGGCGACACGGCCCGCGAGGCGAGGATCTCGACCAGGAACATCGTCGTGCCGTACATCAGCATGACGTGCCCGGGCGAGGTCACCCCGACGCTCAGCGCCTCGGCCCACGCGTCGATCGTCCCGGCGACCACCGGGATCCCCTCAGGGAGCCCGGTCGCCGCCGCCGCCGACCTTGTCACCGTGCCGGCGACGTCGCCGCTCCATGCCAGCGCGGGCAGCTCCACCTCGGGGAAGAGGTCCCAGTCGCCGATCCACTCATGGGTACGGGTGTCGTACAGCGGCGTGCACTGGCTGGCCGAATGGTGGTCGAGCACGTAGGCGCCGGTCAGCCGGTGCACCAGCCACGAGTGCGCCATGAACACCCGCCGGGTCCGCCCCCACACCTCGGGCTCGTGGGTCCGCAGCCACTCCAGCTTGGGCCCCACGGCCTGGGAGGTGAGCGGCGACCCGCAGCGCTCCAAGATCTCCGCGGCGCCGTACCGGGAGGTCTGCGCCGCGATCTCGGCGGTGGCGCGCGTGTCCACCCCGTACAAGATCGCGGGCCGCAGCGGCGTGCCGTCCTGCGTGCAGGGCAGCACGCACGGACCGATGCCGCTCAGCCCCACGGCGGCGATGTCAGGGCGGGCCAGCTCCGCCACGATCGAGGCGAAGTCCGCCCACCAGACATCCTGCGCGGAGTGCTCGAACCAGCCCGGCCGTGGCGTGGCGGTATGGTGCTCGCGTACCGCGGTGGCCACGACCGTGCCGCCGGGCGCCACGAGCACCCCTTTGGAGCTCGAGGTCCCGATGTCGACGCCGAGGAACATCAGTTCTGCCCCGACAGGTCGTACTGCTTGTACAGCTCGGCCGCGTTCTCCTTGGTGACCTGCGTGGTGCCGAGCACCTGCTTCTTCTCGGCCTGCTGGCCGTGCAGGATCTTGTTGACGGTGTCGGCCGCCTCCTGCGCGCCCGTCGGGTAGATGAACGTGGCCGAGAGCTGGCCGAGCTGGACCGCGCGGATGCCGCCGTCGGGGATGGCCAGGCCGTCGATGCCGATGAACTTGATCTTGTCGGCCTTGCCCGCCGCCTGCGCCGCCAGGTACGCGCCCAGCGCCATCGGGTCGTTGTGCCCGTACACGAGGTCGATCTGCTGGTTCTGGGCCAGCCACTGCTGCATGATCGGCGTGGCCTGCTCCTTCAGCCACTTGCCCTCGCGGTCCGCGATGATCTTGATTTTGGGGTTGGCCGCGATGGCCTCGCGGAAGCCCTTGTCGCGGTCGATCTGCGGCTGGTTGGACATGATGCCGCGCAGCTCGACGATGTTGCCGCCGTTCGGCAGCAGCTTGACCGCCTCCTCCCCCGCCTTCCTGCCGATGAGCACGTTGTCGCCGCCGATGAAGGCGGTGTAGCAGTCGGTGTTCACGGTGCGGTCGAGGACGATCACGGGGATCTTCGCGTCGCACGCCTGCTGCACGGCCGCCGTCAGCGGGGCGGGCTCGGTGGGCGAGACGATGAGCGCGTCGACCTTCTGAGTGATGAAGTTCTGGACCTGGGAGACCTGGGTGGCGCTCGACTGCTTGGCGTCGGCGATGGGCAGCAGCTCGATGTCCGGATATTTCTTCAGGAAGTGCTGCAGCTGCAGGTTGAGCTGGGCCCGGTACGGCTCCGCGTTGTTCGACTGCGAGTAGCCGACGACGAACTTCTTCTTCGCACCTGATGACGACGACGGCGCGGGCGCTTTGGACGCACACGCGGCGGCCAGGAGCGCACAGAGCATAAGAGTGATGGTCTTCTTCACGATCGAGACCCTCCTCGGAGGAACTTGAAGAGATCGGGACGCTGCAGGACGACCGCCACGACGACGATCAGTCCCTTGATCACGAGCTGCCAGTTGTCGCTGACCGCGTTGAGGCCGAGCACGTTGTCCAGGAGCGTCAGGATGAGGGCCCCGACGAACGTGCCCGCGATCGTGCCCTTGCCGCCCGCCAGCGACGCCCCGCCGATGACCGCGGCGGCGATGGCGTCCAGCTCGAACGACTGCCCGGCCTGCGGGTCGGCCGAGGCGCTGTAGGCGGCGTCGATCGGCCCGGCGAAACCGGCCAGCATGCCGGACAGCGTGAACACCGCGATCGTGACCGCCGTGACGTTGACGCCGGACAGCCGGGCCGCGGTGGGGTTGCCGCCGACGGCGTACACATGCCGGCCGAACCGGGTCTTCGTCAGGATCAGGTGGAAGACGATGCAGACCACGATGAACGCCAGCACCGGGTAGTAGAACCGGTCGAACAGGTTGTGACCGGGCGTGCCGAACACCTGGAACGCCTCCGCCTGCGGCGTCAGCTTCCCGTCGGGCCCGGCGATCTGGGTGCCGACGCTGACGTTGTCGCTGACCTGCCGGTCGAGACCGCGTACGACGGACAGCATGGCCAGCGTCATGACGAACGACTGGATGCGCAGCCATGCGGTGCCGGCGCCGTTCAGGAACCCGAACAGGGCTCCCACGACCATGCAGATCGGGACGATCTGCCACGGCTCCAGAGAGAACTTGGAGAGCATCATCGCGGCCGTCATCGACGCGATGCCCAGCAGCGAGCCGACGGACAGGTCGATGCCGGCGGTCAGGATCACCAGCGTGACGCCGACGGCCAGGATGCCGCGGGAGGCGAAGGCGCCGATGGCGTTGGTGAGGTTCGTCTCGTTCAGGAACATCTCGCCCTTGGTGGCGATCCCGACGGCGAGGATCAGCACCAGGCCGATGTACGCCTGCGCGGCACCGAGGGCGGAGAGCGTGCGCCGCATCCGGCTCTCCCCCGGCGCCTTCACAGGCGGCGCGGTCTTCACGGTTGTCATACGGTCACCTTTTGTCTGGCCATGGCGGCCTCGAGAATCGCCTCCTGCGTCGCCTGGCCCGCGCGGAACTCGGCGGTGATGCGCCCCTCGCAGAGCACGAGGATCCGGTCGCACATGGCGAGCAGCTCGGGCAGCTCGGACGAGGCCACCAGCACGCCCTTGCCCTCCGAGGCGAGCGACGACATGAGCGCGTGGATCTCCGCCTTGGCGCCCACGTCGATGCCGCGCGTCGGCTCGTCCATGAGGATCAGCGACGGCGTGGTCAGCAGCCACTTGGCCAGCACGACCTTCTGCTGGTTGCCACCCGAGAGGTTGCCGACGGTGAAGCGGGTGCCGGGGGCCTTGACGCGCAGCTCGCGTACCTGCCGCTCGACGGCCGCGTTCTCGCGTTTGGCGTCCACGACTCCGAGCCGCAGGAAGCGCTTGAGCGAGGGCAGGCTGGCGTTGAAGCCGATGGTGTTGCCGAGCACCAGGCTCTGCGCCTTGCGGTCCTCGGCGACCAGCGCGACGCCGCGCCTGATCGCGCCTTTCGGGCTCTTCGGCCGGTACGGCCGGCCGCCCAGGGTCATCTCGCCCCGGGCCGGCCTGTGCGCGCCGAAGATGGATTCCAGCAGCTCACTGCGGCCGGCGCCCATCAGGCCGGCGACGCCGACGATCTCTCCCGCCCGTACGGACAGGGAGATGTCACGCAGCGCGGTACGCCCCGAGCCCGGCTCGCCGGGCACCGACAGCCCTTCGACCTTCAGCAGCTCCTCGCCTGTGGAGTCGCCGTCGGCTCGGGGGAACATCTCGCCCAGGGGGCGGCCGACCATCATCTGGATCAGCTCGTCCCGGTTGATGCCGGAGCGCTCGCCGATGTACTGGCCGTCGCGCAGCACGACGACCCGGTCGGCGATCTCCTCCAGCTCCTCCAGGCGGTGCGAGATGTAGATGACGGCCACGCCGCGTCCGGTCAGGTCGCGGATGACCTCGTACAGCCGGTGCACCTCCGCGTCGGCCAGAGCCGAGGTGGGCTCGTCCATGACCAGGACGCGGACGTTCTGCGACAGGGCCTTGGCCACCTCGATGAGCTGGCGTTCGGCGATCTTGCACTGCTTGATGAGCGTGCGCGGCGCCAGGTCCAGCCCGAGGCCGCGCAGCAGCTCGGCGGTGCGCGACTCCGTGGCCTTGCGGTCGAGGATCGCGCGTTCCTGGCCGAGGAAGATGTTGTCCGCGATGGACAGCTCGGGCACCAGGTTGAGCTCCTGATGGATCATGGCGATGCCGTGCCGCCGCGCGTCCTTGGGCGAGTGGATGTGCGCGACCTCGCCGCCGACCTCGATCTCACCCTCGTAGTCCTTGAACACCCCGGCCAGGATGTTCATCAGCGTGGACTTGCCTGCGCCGTTCTCTCCGAGGAGGGCCACCACCTCGCCCTCCGCCACGGTGAGCGACACCCCGTCCAGGGCCCGCACGCCGGGGAAGGACTTGCCGATGGCCCGCATCGTCAGAACCGTCGTCACCTCAGGCTCCACGCCGTGTAGGAGGCCGCCGACCAGGGGCTCTTCGGGATGAGCCGGACGGTGATCTCGCGCTGCCCGCTGGTGACGCTCGCCGGGATCTGGTAAACGTCCTCCAGCCACCTGCGGGTCTGGTTGCTCAGCGGCTGCACCCAGTCGGGCAGCTTGCGCCCGTTGACGATGACTTCCGCGTGCTGCCAGGCGACGCTCTGGTCGCTGGTACGGCGCAGCTCGACGCCCTGGTTACCCCGGTCGATCTTCAGCTTGAAGGTGGCCGGGTCCTGGGTGACGCGGTGCGTGGCCTTGAGCGTTACGGGGTTCCTGAAGTCGCCTTCGAACGCCGACTCCAGCGTCGCGGCCTCGCCCTGGCCGGTGTAGCCGTGCTGCTGTTCGCTCGCCTGGTCGCCGACGGTGAGACTGTCGGTCTGGGCGGCGCTCGCCTGGTCGCGGCCGTACCAGTAGGCGGTGGAGGAGTAGACGCCCTCGACGTCGTTCGTCCATCCGTGCTCGATGTCGAACGTGAGCGAGCTCCCGAACGGCACCGCGTCGCCGATCATCAGCCGGTACGCGCCGGTGCAGTCGTTGTCGGCCGGGCAGCCGGTCGCGGGGGCCAGGTGAGCGGTGTTGCCGTGGAAGGGGGTGCTGAAGGTCTCACGGTTGAAGTACCAGCCCGCCTGGTAGAAGTCCTCGGTGCCGGTGCCGTGGATCTGCGGGGTACGCGAGCCGTCGACGAAGACGCGCTCGTCACCCTCCAGGTAGTTGCGGGTGGTCGGGCCGCGCATAGTGTGGCTGATCCCGACGAACTTGCCCTGCCCTGTTGCGCGCAGGAAGGTCCAGCTCTTGCCGGGGGTGGTGCCGCCGGCGCGGGACTGCGTCCTGAAATATCCGACATTTCCTGATATCGGGCGGTTCGCCGATGCGACCGTGGCCTGCCCCTCGATCGTGCGGTCGGAGTCGTTGTACAGCTCGACCGTCGCGCCCGTCCTGTACGGCATCGGCCACCAGGCGTTGAGTGTGCTGGTCGTGGCGTCGATGTCGTACATCAGCGACTTGACCGGCAGCATCGCGTGCCCGCTGCCGAAGAACTCACCGACCGGCGAGTCGACCGTACGCCGGCCGTCGAAGCTGATCCGCAGCCGCAGCCCCTGCAGGATCTCCTGCGCCGCCCTGATTCTGGCCAGCTGGCCCTGGTCCATCGGGAAGGCGAAGGTCCGCTCGCCCTGCCAGGTCTGCGCGACGATCTTGTAGTTGTGCGCCGCCTCGCCGGCCGCGTCGCCCACGTCCACCGTGTCGGTACGCTTGCCGGCGCTGTCCACCCAGTACGTGAACTCGTTGTAGTCGAGGTCCGACGAGACGAACACGTTCTTGATCGTGATCTGCGACTTGCCCTTGGTCGCGCCCGCCGGCAGGTCCACAACCTCGTCGGCCCACATCCCGGCGGCGCCCAGCTTGCTCGGCGCCCACTGGGCGGCCTCCTGGCCGTCCACGAGGACCTTGGCGACCTGCCTGCCGATGGCCGGGTCGATGCGCCGGGTCAGCCGCACCCCGTCGTTGGCCGGGTCGATCTTCACCGTGAACTCGCTGGAGCCGTTCGCGCCGAACGCCCGGCCCTCGTCGGCCTCGGCCTTCGGCAGGACCTGCTCGGCCTGGGGCAGCTTGAGCCTGATCCCCGACAGCAGGCCCGAACCCTGCGTGCGCGCCACCCGTACCGACGCGCCGGGAGCGAGGCTGATCGCGGCGTCCTGCGTGCGCGTGCCCGGGATCGCGGGCTTGGGGTCTCCGCCCGTCTTGAGCCGGTCGACGACGTCCTGCGCCTTGTCGGCCGGGTCGAACGTGCTCACGCCTTCGGCGTCGGCGAACGTGCGGTAGCTGACGTGGTAGAAGAGCGGGTTGTGCTCGGTGGTGATCCGCATGGAGCGGGTGAACGGCATCGGCACCTCGACGTAGACGCCGCCGGAGCTCTGGTCGGCATTGCCCACGAAGGGGTAGGCGAAGGGGGCGCCGAGCTTGCCGTTCACCAGGTCCTGGAGGCTCGCGTCCACCACTTTCTCGCCGTCCAGCTCGATGGTGATCTTGCCGGTCCTGGTGACGTCACCCCCGTCCCTGGTGAACCAGATGGCCTGCACCTCACCGGCGCCGCTGTGCTCGGCGATCACGCAGCCCTGGGCGGTGGTGCTCAGGCACGAGTACTTGCCCTCGAAGCCGTCGTTGTTGTCGCCGGTGCGGTCGAAGCTGGAGAACTGCTTGGTCTGCACGCCGACCGGCAGCTCGGGCAGCCGGTCGAGCCTGCGGTAGACGTCCCACCCGACGGGGCCCTTGGCGGTCGTCGCCGCCTGCGCGGGAGCCGCTAAACCCGCCACGACCAGGGCGGCCGTCGCCAGAATCACACTAAGCCGCATCGCCGAACCCCTCGAACTCGACACCCAGCTGCTTGCAGACCGCCTCCAGCTCGGCGACGTAATCGCCGGGGACCGCATGGATGTGGTTGGAGCCGAACCGGCCGAGGAACTCGGTGGCCGGCACGTGCAGCCTGGTGAAGGCGTGCGGCCACTCGAACGTGGACTGCCGGGCCATCGCTTCGTTGGTGGCGTCGTCGTACAGCTCGAAGTCACCGCGCATCACGTGCATGCGGTAGTCGCCGTCCCTGCGGGTGAGGCGGGCGAAGGTGGCGGCGCCGGGGGCGGCGAGGTGATGCACGCTGGCGCCGCCCGCCGGGAAGAAGAACACCTCGGGGTAGAAGTGCGTCCTGGCGAGGTTCTCCTCGGGATCGTCGGACCTCGCCGCGTACCAGGTGGCGTGCTGCCCCGAATTGCACAGATCCCAGACGTCCTTGTCCGCATGGTAGTGGCGGACGTCGGCGAAGAGCACGGGGTCGCCGCTCAGCAGCTTCAGGATCTGCATCGTCAGGGCGCCGTCCATGTCGGCCTCGGTGGCGCAGACGTGGGTGTCCTTCGGGCCCTCCCAGTCGTACGGGTCGTTCAGGAAGGCCTCGGCGATGTCCATCGTGCAGAAGTGGGTGGTCAGCTCGGGCTGGCCCTTGATGCCGGAGAAGTCCAGGTTCCACTCGTCGATGAGCTCGCGCATCGCGTAGTACGTGCGGATCTGGCGTTCCAGCAGGTCAGGGGTGAGCTGCTTGCCGTCGTAATGGACGTTGCCCTTGGTCTCGAGCCATTCGCGGGCCTCCTTGACGCGGGTCTGGGACGCGTTCTCGCTGCGGCGGACGATCTCCCACTGGTCGATCTCCTCGACGTCGACGCCGAACGTACGCATCCACTGGTCGGTGTTGGCGACGGCGGTGTACATGCCCATGGGCCGGCCGCCGATCCTGCCGAACGTCGAGCCGCGCAGCCCCCTCACGGCCTGCGCGGCCCATACCTCGGTCAGCACGCGCTCCCTGACGGCGGGGTCGTCGATGTCGCCCCAGGCCCTCGCGTGCACCCGCCCGATCTGGTCCAGGCCACCGCCACCGGCGAGCATGCCGACCATGCCGGGCTGCGCCGGGTCGATGTTCGCCATGAGGAGCAGCGGTCCGGGGGTGGACTCGGCGGCCAGCATGGTGAAGTGCGGGAAGGCCCAGACCGCGTAGTTGAAGATGGTCAGATCGGGCCTGCGATCGGCCAGCCACCGGGCCTGCGACGTGGCCAGCTCGTTGGTCCACACGATCTCCGGCGCCACGATGACCTCGTGCCCCTCCTTGCGCAGGGCCTCTGCGAGGGCGGTGGTGGCGTTGGTGATGTGCTCCACGAGATCGCGGGCGACGAAGTCCCGCCCGTCCGAGATGCTCAGCACTCCGATACGTGCCACGGGGTATGTCCTCCATACTCGAGAAATCGATTGCTCAGAAATCGATTTCCACTCAAGCTAAATCTCACCCTTCGGACCGTCAATCCCGCATCACATCACAGAATCACAACGGTGAACCGATTTCTCGGCGCTATCCGCAAACCCCCAGCCCACCCGCCGCGCACCGGTTGAGCCGACGCCGACACGAGCACCCCTGTTAGCCGCACCGCCATCGGGCGCACCGCCATCGCAGGCACGGTCGTTGGTCGCACCATGGACACGCGGCCGTGCGCACATCCACACACCAGCACGCCATCACCCCGGCCCGCCAGCAGGGCGCCGGTGGCCCGGGACCCGAAAGCCCAGACCCGTGGAGCCCGCCACAAGCCGCTCAGCCCAGGCGGGGCCGGGAGCTTTCGCGCGGATGGAGTTCCGTCTGCAGCACCATCCGGGCAGCCGGACGGCTCGGGTTCTCGATCCGGTCCGCGAGCAGTTGCGCCGCCGCCCGCCCCAGCTCGTACGTAGGCTGCCGGACCGTACTCAACCCGGGCCGGAACAGCCGGGCCCACGGAATGTCGTCGAATCCGATCACCCCCAGCCGCCCCGGAATCGGCACCTCCCGCTCGGTCAGGCACTCCACCGCCCCCACCGTCATCAGGTTGTTGGCGGCGAACACCGCGTCCATCTCCACCCCTTCGTCCAGCAGCGCGGCCATGGCCGAGTAGCCGCCCGCCTCCCGGAAGTCCGCGTGCCGCACCAGAGCACGATCCACTGGCACCCCGAAGGCGCGCAGGGCCCGGTGGTAGCCGCGGAGCCGCTGGATGGCCGTCGACATCCGGCGCGGGCCCGTGATGCAGGCGATCCGCCGGTAGCCGGATGACAGCAGGTGCGTGGTGGCCAACTCGGCGCCCTTCTCGTTGTCCACCAGCACCGCGTCCACCTCGGTCTCGGCCAGTTCCCGGTCGATGGTGACCACGGCGGTCCCGGCAGCGACCAGCGCACTGATGTCCGTGGAGTCGTCCGCCGGGGAGATGATCACACCGGCCATGTTGTCGGCCAGCGCCACCGCGATGTACTCGGCCTCCCGTGCCCGGTTCTCGTCCGTGTTGCACAGCACGACCGAGTACCCGAACTGCCGGCCCCCGTCCTCCACCCCCCGTACCAGGGAGGTGAAGAACGGGTTGCCGACGTCGGAGACGAGCACCGCCCACAGCGTCGTCTGCCTGCGCCGGAGATTGCGCGCCACTCCGTTCGGCCGGTAGCCGAGCTCGCGCACGGCCGCGAGCACGCGGGCCGCCAGCTCCGGGTTGACCGTGGAGCGGCCGTTGAGCACGCGGGAGACCGTCGCGGCGGAGACCCCGGCGTGCCGCGCGACGTCCTGGATTTTGACCAAACTCATCCCATCTCAGCGAAGCGACTCGGGCGCGGGCGCAGGAAATCGATTACGCCCGCGGGAACGGCAGCCGCTCCGCCACCGGCGCGAGCCCGAACGGCTTGTGCGGCAGCGTCTGGTACCAGTACGCGACCGACGAGAAGTCGTCAGAGCGCTTGTTCGCGTGGCCGTGCTCGATCGTCACCCTGATGGACTCGGTGAAGGTGATCGGATCCTCGACGTGGAAGCGGTAAAGGGAGATCTCGCCGCTCCAGTTGTCCCCGCCGGGCATGGTGATGCCGTGGTACGGCGCGTGGTACGTCTGCGTCGGGCACCAGGCGGTGTTGAAGTAGTCCTCGGTGCCGGTGCCGTGCAGCGAGGGCGGGAACGGCTCCCCGTCGATGAAGATCATGTCATCGCCCTCGCCGTACCAGTTCCAGTCGCTGGTCTCGCGCAGGTTGCGGATGTTGAGCACGCACCCCACGTAGTGGCCGCGCCCGGCGGCGTCGAGGATGACGTAGTTGCCGTCGCCCGTGTCGTTGATGCCCTCGACCTGGAACTCGCGGTTGCTCTGCGTGCCCTGCGGGATCCCGTCGGTGGGCCGCTCGCGCCGCCACTGCGCGTGGAAGTAGCCGAGGTCGTCGGCCGCCGAGTCGAACAGCTCGTAGTCGATGTAGTAGTAGAAAAAGACCGGCTCGGCCGACAGCTCACTGATCAGCTCCACTCGGGCCCGCTGCGCGAACGGCATGTGGAACCACGAGTTGAAGGCCTTGCCGTCCTGCGGGCTCATCTGCAGCGGCGCCGAGACGAAGTTCGCGGTCTTGGCGTGGCCCATGCCGAAGAAGTCGCCGAGCGGCACCAGCACGCTCGGGTGTTCCTGGTCGTCCCAGGTGATCTTCAAGACGAGCCTGCGCAGGTAGTCGACGTCGACCGCGTCCGGCACGTCCTTGAGCGGCAGCGCCACCGTGCACCAGATGTGGTTGATCGAGCCGGGTCCCTCGAGGTCGGCCAGCGTCACGGTGGTGCCCGCCTGGACCGTCAGCCGGTCCTCGTTCCCGCCCGTACGGTCGTAGCTCGAGACCCGCTTGCGCCGGGACGTCCGCAGGCGGGGCAGGTCACGCAGGCTGCTGCCGTGATTTCCGTAGGTCATGCCGTCGAATCCTTTACTTCAGTCCGGAGGTCTTGATCGCCTCGACCAGGCGTCGCTGGCCGAGCACGAACGCGATCAAGGTGGGCACGGCCGCGATCACCGTCGCGGCCAGGACGTAGTTCCAGGCCGAGCCGTACTGGCCCTGGAGGGTGGCGATCCCGACCTGCACCATGCGCAGATCGGGGTCGCGGGTGGCGGTCAGCGGCCAGAGGAACGCGTTCCAGTTGGCCAGGAAGAACAGCACGGCCAGCGAGGCGAGCACGGGTCGGCTGAGCGGCACGACCACCTGCCACCAGCGCCGGAGATATCCGCATCCGTCGAGGTCCGCGGCCTCTTCCAGCTCGCGCGGGATCGTCAGGTAGTACTGCCGGAGCAGGAAGATCCCGAACGCGTGGAAGATCGCCGGCAGGATCAGCCCCGCGTACGTGTCCAGCAGCCCCAGTTGCTTGGCCACCAGGAACAGCGGCACGAGGATGACCGGCAGCGACACCAGCAGCGTGGACACGATCATCGAGAAGATGACCTGCCGCCCGGGGAAGCGCAGCCTGGCCAGCGCGTACGCGGCCATCGAGTGCAGCACGAGCGCGACCACCGTGACGGCCGCGGAGACGAGGAGGCTGTTGAGCATGTACGTGCCGATGGGCACCTCGGTCAGCACGTAGAGCAGGTTGTCCAGGGTCAGCCTCGAGGGCAGCGCCACGTCGAACAGCTCGTCCGCCGGCTTCAGCACCGTCACCAGCAGCCAGACCAGCGGCGCCACCGTGACGGCCGCCAGGACGTATCCGACGAGGGCGCGCAGCCTAACCGACATCGAACCGGCCTCCCTTCGTGAGCCCGAACATGAACCCCGTGGCCACGATCAGGAACCCGACGACAACCGTGGTCAGCGCCGCCGCGTAGCCGTAGTTGTTGAAGGTGAAGGCCTGTTGGTAGATGTAGAAGACCACGCTGGAGGTGCTGTCGGCCGGGCCGCCCTTGGTCAGCACGTACACGAGGTCGAAGGCCTGCAGCCCGGTCACCGCGCCGACGGTCGAGTTGACCAGCACGAAGAAGCTGGTCGGACGGAGCAGCGGCCAGATGATGTAGCGGAAGCGCTGCCACGAGGTCGCCCCGTCGACCCGTGCCGCCTCCTCGTACTCCTTCGGGATGTCCTTGAGCCCGCCCAGCAGGATCAGCATCTGGTATCCCATGAGGAACCAGATGCTGATCACCACGAGCGACCCGAGCGCCAGCGCGGGGTTGCCGAGGAACGACACGTCGCCGAGCCCCACGGGCCGCAGCAGCGCGGGCACCGCGCCCTGCTTGTCGGCCAGCAGGAACTGCCAGACCACGCCGACCACGACGAGGCTGATGACGTGCGGCAGGAAGAACATCGTGCGCACCAGCCCGACGCCGGGGAAGTGGTCGCGGACCAGCAGCGCGAGCCCGAGGCTGACGACGAAGCCGATGGGGACGAAGGTCACCATGTACGTCAGCGTGACCTTGACGCTCTGCCAGAGCTGCGCGTCCTCCGCCATCTGCCGGAAGTTGTCCAGGCCCACGTACGTGTAGCCGCCGAACCCGTCCACGCTGAACAGCGACACCCCCACGGCCAGGACCATGGGAAGGCCGACGAAGATCAGCAAGCCGAGCAGGTCGGGCGCCACGAACGCGTACCCGGCCAGCGCCTCCCGCCTGCGACGGGTCCACACCGGGGGCGCGGCGCCGGTCTCTTTCCCGATCGCCGTGCCCGGATCGACCAATGTGGCCATGCCTACCACCTCTCCGCTCCAGCTCCGCGAACGTCAGAGCATGGCCGCACCCTTGTAGCCCTTCAGGAAGGTGTCGATCTTGGACGCGGCGTCTGCCGCCGCCTTGGCCGGGTCCACCCCGCCGAGCTGGGTGGCCTGGATGGCGTCCGAGACGGCCTTGTACACCTCGGGCGTGTAACGAGGCTCGCCCCGCCCACCCGGGACCACCTGCTCCAGGAAGACCTTGAGCGCGGGCTTGTCGAACGCCCCCGCCGCCTTGGCCGCCTCCCGGACGGACTTGCGGGCGGGCAGGTTCGTCTTGACGACCGTGTTCCACTGCCGACCGCGCTCCACACCGGCCGCGTCCGTGGCGCCCAGCGCCCAGGCGATGAACTTGGCCGCCGCCTCCGGGTTCGCGCCCTTGGCGTTGGCCACGAACGCCCACCCGCCGATATCGGTGGTGTAGGTCCCGCCGTCAGGAACGGGAAGCGGGAACACGCCGTACTTGAAGTCCTTCTTCTCCTGCTCCAGCTGCGACACCGACCAGATGCCGCTCTGCTGCATGGCGACGTATCCGCTGCCGAGGTTCGCCGGCGCGTTGCCCGCGCCGTCGCCCTGCGGCTTGCGCGGCGCGACCTTGGTGTTGACGGCGTCCTGCCAGAGCTTCAGCGCGTTGTGAACGCCGGTCACGTTGAAGCCGGCCCCGCCGTTCTCCGGCACGGCCGAGCCGCCCGCCATCCACATGAACGGGTACCACGTGAAGTTCTGGTAGTAGCCGGGGATGGTCTCGAAGAGGATGCCGAACCGGTCCTTGGTGGTCAGCTTGGCGGCCACGTCGAGCAGTTGGTCCCAGGTCTTGGGGATGTCGCCCTCTGACAGCTTGGCCTGCTCGAAGGCGTCGACGCTGTAGTAGATGGCCAGCGGCTCCTGTTCCATGGGCAGGCCGTAGATCTTGCCGTCCACCTTGCGCGTGTCGAGCACGCCGCCGTCGAAGTCGGCGATCTGGTCGGGCTTGAGGTACGGCGTGAGGTCGGTCAGCACATGGCCGTTGTGGTAGCGGAGGAAGTCGCCGGGGCTGAGCAGGAAGATGTCGGGGCCTTGGCCTGCGGAGAAGGCGGTCTGCAGCGCGGTGCCGGCGAGGTATTCGGAGACGGGCAGGTAGTGGAGCTTGACCTTGACCTCGTTGCCGGCGTTCCAGGCGGCCGCGAGGTCGGTGAACCACTTGCTCTGCGCGTCGGCCTGCGGGTTGGGGCCGTAGAAGTTCCAGAACGTCAGCTCTTTGGCGTTGCCGCCCTTCGCCCCGCCCCCGCACGCGGACAGCAGCGGCGCGGCCATCGCCGAACCTAACATGACGGCACTACCACGCAGCAGTGATCTGCGAGTCACCCTCTCGAAAGCCGACATAGTGCATCCTCCTGATCTGGAGAGAGCTCGGGGGGCGAGCAATCGATTTCTCAGAAATGTAGGAGTCGACACGCCGACCGTCAAGAACTTGCTGTTACAGCTTGCTAAATCTAGGAATCGATATCCGCCGGCCCCGCGCCGGTCAACGCGTGGCAGGTCCGGCCTGCCGGGGGGTGAAAGTTACTGTAAAGAACCAAATGACGTGAAGAAGGCCACGGCCCGCACCCCGTAGAGTGACGGATCTGAAGAGGGGTCTGGGGCGAGGCACGATCGGGATGGTGTGGGAAGACGCGCCGTACCCGATGCTGGCGATCAATGCCGCCGGCATCATCGAGCAGGCGAACGAAGCGGCCCGCCTGCTCCTCGTCGGCGCGGCCGCTGGCGTGCCGCTGGCGCGGGTCGCCCCGGCATGGCTGTCGCAGGCCCACCGCGAGGTCCGCGCCGGGCTCCGCGACCGCGGGCGCACCGGGTGTGAGCCGGCTCGCGGTCCGGTCGGCCAGTCGGTGTTCGAGGCGCATGCCGTACACGCCGACGGCGATCGTGTCACGTGGTGGCTCGTCGACGTCGACGAGCACCAACGGACCGCCGAGGCGCTGCACGCCGAGCGGGCGTGGACCGCGTTCATGGTCGAGGCGTCCGCCGAACTGCTGTCCTCCCTGAACCTCGAGCGCTGTCTGGAGGCGACCGCGCGCCTGGCCGCCCGGCAGTTCGCCGACGCCGCGTTGGTCGTCATGCCGCTGGCCCCTCGCCAGCACGCGATCGTCTACTGCGATCCGCGGGGTGAGGTGGTCCGTGAGAGTGCGTCCATCGATTCCCGTACGGTCCCAGGGCTCACGGAGGCGCTGCAGGGCTTCCCCCCGGCGCCCACCCGGTGGATCGATCCAGCCGAGGCCCCCGGCTGGGTACTCCGGGACCAAGGCGGCGAGGTGGGCTCCGTGGCGGTGACCGCGCTGCCCGGCCATGGCCTGCCCGCGGGCGCGTTGGTGCTGC
>NZ_JBFAMX010000239.1:0-15120 GCF_040659615.1 Nonomuraea sp. NPDC049784 | reverse complement strand
AGGGCCGGGCCGGCGCGGCGCTGTCGATCGCGGCCATCGGGTCGTTCGTGGCCGCCATCGTCTCGCTGGTGCTGCTGGTGGCGATGGCGCCGCCGTTCGCCAAGCTGGCGCTCGACTTCGGGCCGCCCGAGAACCTCGCTGTCATGATCCTCGGCCTCACCACCATCGTGAGCTTCTCCAGCGGGGCTCGTCTGCGCGGCCTGGCCATGGCCGTGCTGGGCATCCTGCTCGCGACCGTCGGCGTGGACGCGGCCACCGGGCTGCCGCGTTACACGTTCGGGGACGTGGACCTGCTGTCGGGGCTACCGTTCGTGCAGGTGATGATCGGGCTGTTCGCGGTGGGGGAGGTGCTCTACCAGATCAGGCAGGGCGCGGCCGAGCCCATCCGGGCCCGCTTCAGGGACCTGGTGATCACCCGGGAGGAGCTGTCCCGCTCCAAGGGGGCCATCGCCCGCGGGAGCCTCATCGGCTACCTGCTCGGCTGCCTGCCCGGCGCCGGTTCCACGCTGGCGTCCTTCCTCGCGTACGGGGTGGAGAAGCGGGTCTCACGGCACAAGGACGAGTTCGGGCAGGGCGCGATCGAGGGCGTCGCCGCGCCGGAGAGCGCCAACAACGCCGCCGCGAACGCCAACTTCGTGCCCACCCTCGCGCTGGGCATCCCGGGCGGCGCGACCACGGCCGTGCTGCTGGGGGCCTTCACGATGTACGGGATCCAGCCGGGGCCGCTGCTCTTCGACGAGCAGCCGGAGCTGGTGTGGGGGCTGCTGGCCTCGTTCTTCATCGGGAACGTGCTGCTGCTGGTGCTGAACCTGCCGCTGGCGCCGCTGTTCGCGCAGATGTTGCGGATCCCGTACGGGTACATGTACCCGCTGATCCTGGTCACCAGCTTTGTCGGGGCCTATTCGATCGACAACAACATGTTCAGCGTATGGATCGTGTTCGCATCCGGCGTGGTCGGATATTTCATGAAAAAGTTTGATCTGCCGATGGCGCCTCTCGTGCTCGGGCTGGTGATCGGGTCGCTGTTCGAGAAAGCGCTCGCGCAGACGTCCGCGATGGGGGACGGCGACCTGACGATCGTCCTCACCCGGCCTATCGCGCTGGTGGTGCTCGTGCTGGCCGCCCTGCTGCTGGCCGGGCCGTCGCTGCTGAGGCTCATCCCACGGAAAGTGAAGGAGACGGTGTGAGCGAGCTACTCGTCGCCGCCGACGGGCCCGTGCTGCGGGTGACGTTCAACCGGCCGGACCAGCACAACGCACTGACCTGGGCGATGTGGGACGGCCTGTACGACGCCTGCGAGCGCGCCGACGCCGACCCCGCTGTCAAACTCCTCGTCCTGTCGGGGGCCGGAGGGCGGGCGTTCGTGGCCGGCACCGACATCTCGCAGTTCTCCAGCTTCGCCGACGGCGACGACGGCATCGCCTACGAGCGCAAGGTCCAGCGGATCATCGACCGGCTCGAACGCGTCAAGGTGCCCACCGTGGCCGTCGTCCAGGGGTACTGCGTGGGCGGAGGCCTGGTCGTGGCCGCCGCCTGCGACCTGCGGCTGGCCGTACCGGGTGCCCGGTTCGGGGCTCCCATCGCCAGGACGCTGGGCAACTGCCTGTCCATGAACACCTACTCGCTGCTCGTGCACCATCTCGGCCCGGCCCGCACCCTGGACATGCTGCTGCGGGCCCGCATGTACACGGCCGAGGAGGCGCACGCCGCCGGGTTCGTGGCCGAGCTGTGCCCGCTCGACGACCTGCCCGCGCGGCAGGCGGAGGTGGAGGAGCGGCTGCTCTCCCACGCGCCGCTGTCGATGTGGGCGGCCAAGGAGGCGGTCAGGCGGCTGCGCGTGGCCAGCCTGCCGGACGGGGACGACATCGTCGCCACGGTCTTCGGCAGCGATGACTTCCACGCCGCCGTCCCGGCGTTCCTCGCCAAGGAGAAGGTCGCCTGGCAGGGCCACTGACCTCGTGGACGGCCTCGCGCTCTAAGATCGAGCCATGCAGCTGGCCCCTGGAGTGCGTGTCGCCATCACCGATCGCCACGGAGGGGTCAGCGCCCCGCCGTACGGGTCGCGGAACCTCGGGGGGATGGTCGGCGACGACCCGGAAGCCGTGCGGGCCAACCGGGCGGGCGTGGCGGCCGAGCTGGGGGTGCGGGGCATCGTGTTCATGCGCCAGGTCCACGGCGCCGAGGTCGCCTACGTGAGCGAGCCGTTCGGGGACGACCCGCCGACGCTCGACGGGGTGTTCACCACCGAGCCGGGGCTGGCGCTGGCCTCGCTCGGGGCCGACTGCCCGGCGGTGCTGGTGGCCGATCCGGCGGCGCGCATGGTGGGCGCCGCGCACTCCGGCCGCCCGGGCACCGAGGCCGGCATCGCGAGCGCCCTGGTGGCGGCCATGGCGGCCAAGGGCGCGGAGCCAGGGCGCATGGTCGCGCTGGTCGGGCCCGGCGCGTGCGGCCGCTGCTACGAGGTGCCCGCCGAGCTACGCGAGCAGGTGGCCTCGCGCGTCCCCGAGACGTGGTCCACGACGTCGTGGGAGACACCCGCGCTCGACCTGCGGGCCGGGATCGAGGCCCAGCTCCGTGCGGCGGGCCTGCGGGACGTACGCCATGACGCGCGTTGCACGATCGAGTCGGCGGAGCTCTACTCCCACCGCCGCGAGCAGCCGGGCGGCCGGTTCGCGGGCCTCATCTGGCTGATTTAACCCTTGTTCCGAGGGCCGTTGAACACGCCGTTCACGATGATGATCCCGATCCAGATCGGGATCGCCGCCAATGACCTGCCATCTCCGGCCATGACGAGGAGGACGGTGGCGATCGTACCGAGGGCCAGTGAGACGATCGCCAGGGCGAGCCGATGCGAGTCGGGCGGGCCCTGACCGGCTACCTGACCGGCCTTCGGGCCCGCCTGCGTCAGGCGCTCGTCCACCCGCCGATCGATCTCCTGGCCCATCTTGTCGAGGAACGACTCCACGACGGCGTCTTCGAATTCGGGACCGAGGTCGCGGCGTGCGGACACGGCCGCCTTTAATTCATCCCCTGTGCTCATAAGTCGAGATGTAACGGGATTTTCGGCTAGCGGGCAAGGATGTCGTCGAGGTTGTAACTGACGGGCCGTTCGAGCTGCTCGTACGTGCATGACTCAGGAGTGCGGTCGGGCCGCCACCGCCGCCACTGCGCGGTGTGCCGGAACCGGTCGCCTTCCATCTGGTCGTAGGCCACCTCGATCACCAGCTCCGGCCTGAGCGGGATGAACGACAGGTCCTTCTTGGCGTTCCACCGCGACACCGCGCCCGGCACCCGCTGCCCGCCCCTCGAGGGCCCGGCGGAGGGCTGGCCGATGTTGGCCGCCGCCTGCTCGGCCCAGTGGCCCCAGGGGTGCTCGCTCAGCTCCGCGATGTACGGCCTGATCTCCTCCACCAGCTCGGCCCTGCGCGCCATCGGGAACGAGGCGGCCACCCCCACATGGTGCAGCCTGCCGTCGTCGCCGTAGAGGCCGAGCAGCAGCGACCCCACGACCGGGCCCGACTTGTGCTCGCGGTAGCCGCAGACCACCACGTCGGCCGTGCGCTCATGCTTGACCTTGAACATGGTGCGCTTGTCGGGGACGTAGGGCTGGTCGCCCGGCTTGACGATGATGCCGTCGAGCCCCGCGCCCTCGAACGTCTCGAACCACTCGGCGGCCTGCTCGTCGCTGGTGGTGACCGGGGTCAGCCGGATGGACTCGCCCTTTTCCGAAAATATCCCCTCAAGGCGCGCCCGGCGCTCCGAGAACGGCGCCTCCATCAGCGACTCATCGCCCAGTGCCAGCAGGTCGAACGCGATGAACTGGGCCGGAGTCTGCTCCGACAACATCTTCACCCGCGAGGCGGCCGGATGGATGCGCTGCTGCAGCGCGTCGAAGTCGAGCTGCGACCCCCTGGGCAGCACGATCTCGCCGTCCACCACGCACTTGTCCGGCAGCTCGGCCCTGACCGCCTCGACCACCTCGGGGAAGTAGCGCGTGAACGGCCGCTCGTTACGGCTGCCCAGGTAGACCTCGTCGCCGTCGCGGAACACGATGCAGCGGAAGCCGTCCCACTTCGGCTCGTAGAACAGCGTGCCGTTCTGCTTGGGCATGGCCTTGACCGGCTTGGCCAGCATGGGCGGCACGGGCGGGCGCACCGGCAGGTTGGGCACCGGCTCCGGCTCTTCGACAGGTTCGGCCCGGGGAGTCGGATCGCTCATCGGGAATCTCCGTGCATACTTTGGCCTTCAGGCTGGAGAGGAAACGGACTTCTGCGGAACAGGGCAGGGGCAGGCGGCTCGCCGTCAGGCGAAACGCCGTTGAGCCGGTCACAGCAGCGCATCGGTTTCTCCTTGATGGTGGTAGGCGTAGCCTTCGCCGCGTTGCAGGAGGCGGACGTGGCGGTGGTGGATGCCTTGGACGGTGCCGTGGGCGGTGGTGATGTTGAACTTGCCGGAGGTTCGGACCGCTGCTCGGCCGGTGTGTACTCCAGCATTTTTGCCGGATGGCACGCTCGCGCTGACCAAGTCTCCGGTGGCGAAACCGTGGACCTGCTTGACGCGCGGGAGCCGCAGCCGGGGAAACCCGAAACGGTCGGTGCGGGTGCGTTGTAGGGTGCCGTGCTGGTACTCGACGCCCACCAGCGGGCGGTCCGCGGACATGGCGTGAGTATCGAACGCTGTCCGCTCCACGTGCACCGCCCGCACTGGCGCCCAGCGGGAGAGACGCCCGATCCACGAGACGGTGGTCTCAACACGGTGCCGCAGCGACGGGGCGAGCCAGCCGTCCGGCCGACGTCGGTTGTAAAAGCGTGGAGCCCGGTAGCGGAGGTTCCGAGAGCGGCGTCCGCGCCGGTAGGCGGCCCGCTGCTGCACCTTCTTGCGAATGGTCGCGCCACGGTGGTCGAGCTGGATGGCGAACCGCCCCTGCCGCTCACCCGCCCGCT
This sequence comes from Nonomuraea sp. NPDC049784, assembly GCF_040659615.1. Taxonomy (NCBI): domain Bacteria; kingdom Bacillati; phylum Actinomycetota; class Actinomycetes; order Streptosporangiales; family Streptosporangiaceae; genus Nonomuraea; species Nonomuraea sp. NPDC049784. The sequence continues at coordinate 10,177 of NZ_JBFAMX010000239.1, read as the reverse complement.
CGGTGAACACCGCGATGCCGGTGTGCTTTGAGCCGGGGTCAACCCCCACCTGCACCCCGTCCACCTGAGAGGCCTCAACGGTGCGGTCTTTGAGACGGATGACGAACGGGGTGTGCCGGGCGACCACCGCCCGCCCCGCCGCAAGCAACTTGCGCGCCCTGGCGGGCGTGCACGGCTGCAGCGGATGCCCCTGCTTGTCCAGCACGAACACGAACGGGTGCACCTCACGGTGCTTCTCCCCGCCCCTGTTGGAGGGAGCGGGGGTGACATTCTCGCCGTCAGGTGACGCGGCGGGAATCTCTCCTCGACCATGTCGGCCACTCCGCTGCCCGCGCGGGGCGTCGGCGCCCCGTTTCGTCGCTGCTCCAGGGGTGTCTGCAGGCGCCGATTCCAGGGTCCGGGGCTGGAGAAGCACCCCGGAGTGGATCTGCTGGCGTGTGGTCAACGTAGCCACCTTGGTCACCTCCATTTCGTGGTGGCTGGGTCTAGTCAAACCGACCTGCCTCCGGTTACGGCGGGCAAGCCCCGTCCTGCAGGCCGGGGAGCGTTTGACGGCTCATCTCCCTCGTGTATTTGCAGAAGAGGACCCCCTCCTCCTCCAGCACCTGGCTGAGGCCCAGTGTGACCTGCGCGGGCTCGCCGTTGAGTATGCGTGCCGCGCCGCCCCCGACCAGCATCGGGCTGATCGACAGGCACAGCTCGTCGACCAGGTCGTGCGCCGAGAGCTGGGCGTTGACCCTGGGGCCGCCCTCGCACAGGATCCTGGTCAGGCCGCGCTCGTGCAGTTCGGCCACGGCCTGTCGCATGTCGACGCCCTCGTCTCCGGCCACGATGAGGTCGGAGCGCTTGGCCGCCTCCTTGCGCCGCTCGTGCGGGGCGGCCTCGCAGGTGATCACGATCGTCCTGCTGGGGGCGTCGTTGAACAGCTCGTCGTCGAGATCGAAGCCCAGGCTGCGGGTGATGACCGCGATGGGCGGCACCTCGGGCCTGCCCGCGCGGATCTCGGCCCACGAATCGCGCGGCTTGACCGGGCCGTACCCCTCCTTGCGCACGGTCGAGGCACCCGCGACGATGACGTCGGCCAGGCCGCGCAGGGTCTGGAAGATCCGCTTGTCGCCCCTGCTCGACAGGCCGCCCGATCGCCCCTTCAGCCACGCCGCGCCGTCGGCGCTGGCGACCATGTTGAGCCGCAGCCACGACCGGTCCTCGGGGTAGGCGTACGCCTGCGTGATGTCCGGGTTGTCCTGTATGTCGGGATAGATGCGCCGCACTCCTCTACCTTGGCACACCCCACCGACAACCCACGCCCACGCCCGTGACCCTCTCTCCGCCACTGAGGCTGTGAACGATGGAATCCGTATATAGCGCCGCTTGACGTGCGAGATCACGCAGAAGTGCGACCACCTTGTTGACGGCTGTGGTTCGGCGAGTGAGTGAGTTCGGCCTGGTGCCAGCTGCTCCTTCGACGCCCGCATCGCCATCACTCCGGTCGACTCGCTGTGCCCGGCCGACCCGTGCCACACAGAGTGAGATGCCCAAGAGATTCCGGACAGTGCGTCGGATGTGACGGTGTCATCGCAGTGGGAGGGGTGGTTTCAGGACATATTGCGCCTTTGTGTATTCCAAGGACGTACGGGCGTTCATGTGCTTACCGTGACGGCAGGGATGGGGAGGGAGGCCCAGTGGGTCTGGTCACCGCTGCCGCGTGGACGATCGCCGCATTCGCCGGGGTGTACCTGCTCTACTTCTGGCTGTCCGGAGGCGGCCTGCGCCGGGCCAAGGTCACCCGGTTCCCGGCCGCGCTGGTGTTCTCTCATCCGATGCTGGCCGTGTCGGCGCTGGTGTGCTGGGTGGCCGGGATGGTCACGGGGAGCCGGGTGCTGGTGTGGGTGGCGTTCGGGGGGTTGGCGGCGGCGGCGCTGCTGGGGTTCGCGATGTTCACGCGATGGCTCGGGGCCGGTCGGCATGAGGTGGCCGGGCGGGGGTTCCCCGTGCTGGCGGTGACGTTGCACGGGCTGGCGGGGGTGGCGACGTTCGCGCTGGTGCTCCTCTCTGCCAGCGCGGCTCGCGTCTTCTGAGTCCCAACGACTGCCGCTCGCGTTTTCCAAGCCCGCAACGGCTGCCGCTCGCGTCTTCCGAGCCGCGACGACTGCGGCCCCTGCGCTCTGACCCCCGACGGCTATCGGGCGTTTCCCGGCGTTCGGCGGGGCTGGCGGAGGACCTGGAGGGAGCGGGCGGTGACGGCCACCAGGTCGCCCGCCTGCCAGCCCTCGTCCACGAACGCGTCCTCCATCGTGTCGTGGCTGGTGTCGAGCACGGGCACCCACCCCGTGCCGCACTCCTCGCTCGGCAGCGTGAACGACATGTTCTCGTGGTGGGCGTTGATGAGCAGCAGGAACGAGTCGTCCACGATGCGCTCGCCCCTCGGCCCCGGCTCGGTGATGGCCTCGCCGTTCAGGTAGACCATGAGCGACTTGGCGTAGCCGATGTGCCAGTCGCTCGCCGTCATCTCCTTGCCGCCCGGGGTGAGCCAGACCAGGTCGCGCTTGCCGTCCTCGGGATGGCGGCCGTGGAAGAAGCGGCGGCGCTGGAAGACCGGGTGCTCGCTGCGCAGCTTCGACAGCGCCTTGACGAACTCCAGCAGCTCCGTCTCCGTGCGCACCATCGACCAGTCGACCCAGGCCAGCTCGTTGTCCTGGCAGTAGGCGTTGTTGTTGCCGCGCTGGGTGCGCCCGAGCTCGTCGCCGTGGGAGAGCATGGGCACGCCCTGCGACAGGAACAGGGTGGCCAGGAAGTTGCGCCGCTGCCGGCGGCGGAGCTGGACGATGCCGGGGTCCTCGACGGGGCCCTCCGCGCCGCAGTTCCAGGAGCGGTTGTCGTTGGTGCCGTCCCGGTTGTCCTCGCCGTTGTCCTCGTTGTGCTTGTGGTCGTACGAGACCAGGTCGCTGAGGGTGAACCCGTCGTGGCAGGTCACGAAGTTGATCGAGGCGACCGGGCGGCGGCCGGAGGACTCGTACAGGTCGGCGGAGCCGGTCAGGCGGGAGGCGAACTCGGGGAGGGCGGAATGCGTACCCCTCCAGAAATCTCGCACGATATCCCGGTATTTCCCGTTCCACTCCGTCCACAATGGCGGGAAATTTCCGACCTGGTAGCCGCCGGGACCCACATCCCACGGCTCGGCGATCAGCTTGACCTGCGAGATCACCGGGTCCTGCTGGATCAGGTCGAAGAACGCGCTCAGCCGGTCGACATCGTGCAACTCCCTGGCCAGCGCCGAGGCCAGATCGAACCGGAACCCGTCGACGTGCATGTCGAGCACCCAGTAACGCAGCGAGTCCATGATCAGCTGCAGCGCGTGCGGCGAGCGTACGTTGAGGGAGTTGCCGCACCCGGTGTAGTCGAGGTAGTAGCGCCGGTCGCCGTCGTGCAGCCGGTAGTAGGCGGCGTTGTCGATCCCCCTGAACCCCAGAGTGGGCCCCATGTGGTCGCCCTCGGCCGTGTGGTTGTAGACCACGTCGAGGATGACCTCGATGCCCGCCTCGTGCAGCGCCCGCACCATCGCCTTGAACTCCAGCACCTGCTGCCCACGCGTCCCCGCGCTGGAGTAGCCGCCGTGGGGCGCCAGGTAGGCCATGGTGTTGTAGCCCCAGTAGTTCGTCAGGCCGCGGGCCACCAGGAAGTGCTCGGGGATGTAGTGGTGCACCGGCATCAGCTCGACCGCCGTCACCCCGAGCGACAGCAGGTGTTCGATGATCGCCGGGTGCCCCATGGCCGCGTACGTGCCGCGCAGGTCGGGCGGCACGTCGGGGTGGCGCATGGTGAGCCCGCGCACGTGGGCCTCGTAGATCACGGTCTGGTGGTACGGGGTGCGCGGCGGCCGGTCGTTGCCCCACTCGAAGAACGGGTTGATGACCACGTTCTTCGGCATGTAGGGGCCGCTGTCCTCGGTGTTCCGCCGGGAGGGGTCGGTGAAGTAGTAGGGGAACAGCGCCTGGTTCCAGGTCAGCTCGCCGTCGATGGCCTTGGCATAGGGGTCGAGGAGCAGTTTGGCGGGGTTGCACCGGTCGCCGTGGGACGGCTCGTACCGGCCGTGCACGCGGTAGCCGTACCGCTGCCCCGGCTGGATGCCCGGCAGATAGCCATGCCAGACGAACCCGTCGACCTCGGGCAGATCGACCCGCTCTTCGGTGCCGTCATCGTCAAACAGGCACAGCTCGATCCGCTCGGCGACCTCCGAGAACACCGAAAAACTGGTGCCCACGCCATCCCAGGTAGCGCCGAGAGGATAGGGCTCGCCCGGCCAGACCTCACGCATGTGACCGTATTGTCGCATGCGAACGTGCTCTTGGTCTCTCAATAACCCGATCGCCCTTCGTACAGGGACTTGCGGGATCCGGACGCCCCGTCACGCCCGGTCGGCCCCAACGTGCGGTGGAAGGCGCCGCCGGGCGTGTCGGCAAGCGTCGAGCAGTCAGAGCAGCTCGGCCTTGAGCGTGATCGTGGTGCCCGCCAGAGCCTTGCTGACCGGGCAGTTGGCCTTGGCCGTCTCGGCGGCCTCCTGGAACTGCTCGGCCGAGATGCCAGGCACGTGCCCCTTCACCGTGAGCACGATGCCGGTGATGCCCTCACCCGGCTGGAACGTCACGTCGGCGCTGGTCTGCAGCGACTCCGGCGGGGTGCCGGCACCGGCCAGCCCGTGCGAGAGCGCCATGGAGAAGCAGGACGAATGGGCGGCCGCGATGAGCTCCTCAGGGGACGTCTTGCCGTTGGCCGCCTCGGCCCTGGACGGCCAGGAGACCTCGAACGTGCCGACGCCCGAGGTGTCGAGCGAGACAGTGCCCGAGCCGTCGAGCAGGGCGCCCTTCCACTGCGTGGTGGCGGTGCGGGTGGTGGCCATGGCCTTTTGCTCCCTCCGATGGTGGTCCTCCGACCTTATCGCGGGCGCACAAAGTGCGGTTCGCCGGTCATCCGGCTCAACATTTCCAGCGAATAGTGACATGCTCGGGTCGCGGCGCACCCGCCGCCTTGGTCCGGATTACACGGGAGTGTGGTGCCAGTGGAGGCACCGTACGACGACCGCCTGGCGCACCAGCGGGTGGTCGGCGGCGACGAGTCCGCGCTGGGTGAGGTCTACGATCGGCTCTCCCCGCTGATCTTCGGTCTCGCCCTGCGGGTCACCAGGGACCGGGTGATCGCCGAGGACATCACCCAGGAGGTGTTCCTGGTCTTCTGGGAGCGCCCGCTGGCCTACGACCCTGAGCGCGGCACCTTACGCGCGTGGCTGGCGACGATCGCGCACCGGCGTGCGGTCGACCACGTGCGCGCTGAGGAGCGCCGGCGGGTGTCGGCGCTGGGGCCCCGGCTGTTCGAGCGCGAGCCTGTGAGGCTTGAGGACACCGTGCTCGCCGCCGACGAGGCCGAGCGGGTGCGGCAGGCGGTGACGTCGCTGCCCGACGGCCTCAGGGAGGCGGTGGAGCTGGCTTACTTCGGCGGCAGGACCTACCGGCAGGTGGGAGAGGAACTGGGCGTGCCCGAGGGCACGGCCAAATCGCGCATCCGGCTGGCGCTGAGACGCCTGGCGGACGCGCTTGCGGAGGAAGAGGTGTAATGGACCCCGTCGAGCGCCTCTACCTGGACGCGATGATGGAGGACCCGGAGGTGCCGGTCCGTTCGTTGCGGCCCCAGCTCCTGGCCGGGGCCAGGGCGCGGCGCAGGCCCGCGGCTCCCACTGCGCCCTGGGCGGAGCCGTACGCGGGCCGGGTGGCCGCCATGGACGCGTTGCTCACCTCGGCCGAGGACGACGACTGGTCGCGCGTGATCGTCGAGGGCTGGACCCTCCAGGAGCTCGTCGCCCACCTGGCCGCCAAGGACGGCCTGCTGGCCGCCGCCGTGGGGGCTCCCGTGCTGGGCCCGCCCATCGGCGCGACGGACTCGCTGGGACGTACGAGCGACGTGCAGGCGTACGAGCGCACCCGCAGCCCCGAGCAGACGAGAAGAGACTGGCGGGCCCAGGCGGACGCCCTCTGCCGCCACCTGGCGGACCTGCCGCCCACGACCCCCGCGGCGCTGGACGGCATGGAGGTGCCGGTGAGAGACCAGATCCTGGCGAGGTGCCTGGAGACCTGGATCCACACCGCCGACGCCGCCCAGACCGCCCAGATCCGCCTGCCCGACCCCGTCGCTGGCCACATCCGCCCGACCGCCGATCTGTGCGCACGCCTGCTGCCCTGGACGATGCTCATCTCGGGCCTGGACGGCTCCGGCCGCACACTCCACCTCACCCTGACCGGCGCCGGCGGGGGCGAGTGGCAGGTCCCGCTGGGCGTGGAGGACGCCGGGCCCGGCACGCCGGACGCGCACATAACGGCGGACGTGGTCAAGTTCTGCTTCCTGCTGGGCGGCAGGGGAGACCCGGCCGAGTTCCCCGCCGACCTGGACGGCGACCTGTCGCTGGCCAGGGACGTCCTGGCCACGGCGCCTTCCCTTTCCGGCCCCTGACTCCGATGAGTTCCTGGCCGCCCGCCGGTCTGTCCTTGTGAGAACCGGATCGACACAAGGCAAGGAGCCGCAATGAGCGGAGGACTGTCCCAGGTCGGACTCGAGCGCATGCGGAAGGTGCTCGACGGCACCGTCGCGCGCGGTGACGTGCCAGGGCTGGTGGCGCTCGTCCATCGGGGCGGGGAGACGTACGTGACCGAGCACGGCACGACCGAGGCCGGCGGGGACGTTCCCATGCGGCGGGACACCGTCTTCCGCATCGCGTCGATGGGAAAGCCGATCACCGCCGTGGCCGCGATGATCCTCGTCGAGGAGTGCCGGCTGCGGCTGGACGACCCGGTGGACGACCTGCTCCCCGAGCTGGCCGCGCCACGAGTGCTGCGGCGGATCGGCGCGCCGCTCGACGACACCGTTCCGGCCGAGCGCTCGATCACCCTGCGCGACCTGCTGACGTTCCGGCTCGGCATCGGGGCGATCATGGCGCCGCCCGGCAGCCACCCGATCCAGCGGGCGATCGAGGAGGCCGGGCTTGGGGTGGGGCCGGACGGGCCGCCGTTCGGGCCAGACGAGTGGATCAAGCGGCTCGGTGCGCTGCCGCTCGTGCACCAGCCGGGGGCCGCGTGGATGTACCACACCGCGGCGGACGTGCTCGGCGTGCTGATCTCGCGTGCCGTGGGGCAGCCGTTCGACGAGTTCCTGCGCGAGCGGGTCTTCGAGCCGCTCGGGATGCGGGACACCGGCTTCCACCTGCCGGCCGGGAAGCTCGGCCGGATGGCCGAGTCCTACGTCACCGACCCCGCGACCGGGAGGCTGGTGCGCAGGAACAGTCCCCGGGACGGGGCCTGGGACCGTCCGCCGGCCTTCCCGTCCGGTGGCGGCGGGCCGAGCCTGCTCTCGACCGCGGACGACTACCTGGCATTCTGCCGCATGCTGTTGGCCAAGGGGCGGTACGACGGCGGCCGGCTCCTGTCACGGGCGTCGGTCGAGCTCATGACCACCGACCACCTCACGCCGGAGCAGAAGGCGGGCAACGAGGTGTTCTTCGGCTCGGGCGGCTGGGGGTTCGCGGTCGGGATCAACGGCCGCAGGGAGGACCTGGCCTCCAAGCCGGGACGCTTCGGCTGGGGCGGCGGCCTGGGTACCTCGATGTCCGTCGATCCCGCCGAGGACATGGTGGGCATCGTGCTCACCCAGCGGGCCATGGAGTCCCCGCGACCCCCGCGGGTGTTCCAGGACTTCTGGACGGCGGCGTACGCGGCGCTCGACGATTGAGGGCCTGTGTAATTTGACCGGAAATGCCGGAAGACAGGGGACCCCGGTTTAAGGCACCCCCCACAGGACTTGACGCGTTGTTTGGCTTCAGGAAGGTAAGTGAGAATAGGCGCGCGGGTAGGCCTGATTATGTCTGAGCGCCTGCCCGGACAGCGGGCGCTCAGATTTCTGGCCGATCTACCGACTGGACAGAAACGAATGCGCGTGAATCCCGAAAGTCGGCAACCGCCAGCACCACCGCATGGACCGAGGGGTGGCCGGTACGAGCGAAGTCTGCCCCGCCGGCCCGGGCGGCGCCGGTTACGTCTCGCACGCGAAGCCGGTCCAGCGCTGCCGCCGGGCGATGATGACAGGTGGGCCGCCGGTTAATTCCGCGGCCGGGCGGGAAATCGCTTGAGCATTTTCGACGGCGGTACATGGCAAATGCCGTGACCAGTTCATTGGTCACGGCATTTGCCGCTGGTCCGATGCCGCGAATTTCGCCCGGCCTTTGTCTAGGCTCGGCACATGGAGGAAAGGGGGTCCCCGTGGAGGACGAGGTGACGGGGCTGGCGGGACTGTTGTACGAGTTCGGGCTGCTCAAGCGCTACAAGCGGACCGGGTGGCTGGTCGCGGGCGTGCGCGATCCGGAGAGCATCGCCGATCACTCGTTCCGAGCGGCCGTCATCGCCGGCATGATCGCCAGGCTCGAGGGCGGCAATCCGGAGCGGGCCGCGTTCATGAGCCTCTTCCACGACACGCAGGAGACCCGCATCACCGACATCCCGTACATCGGCAAGCGTTACCTCAAAGCGGCCTCCAACGAGGACGTCACCGCCGACCAGGTGCGGGGCGTGCCCGCCGAGGTGGCAGACATGGTGGCCGACGCGGTGGGGGAGTACGAGGAGAAGGCCAGCCTCGAAGCCGTCTGCGCCCGGGACGCCGACAAGCTGGAATGCCTCATCCAGGCGGTCGAGTACCGGGAGCAGGGGCATCAGAACGTCCAGGGGTGGATCGACAGCTCGCTGGCCGCGATCACGACCCCGACGGGGAAGCGCCTCGCCGAGGAGGCCCTGCGCACGGGAACTCTGGAGTGGGTGACACGCGTGCTCAACGGCGACTGAGCCCGGGCGTGCTCCCGGGCCCTGCGGTGTGGCGAGCCCGCCGCTCGGCCTTCGGGGCGCTTGGCGGAGGGCGTCCTGGCGGCCGGGTGGCGGGCTGGCCGTGAGCTGTGGCCGTTGGGGGGAGCGGCCGCTGGGCGCGTGGTCAGTCGGTGGGCGATTGGGTGACGAGATCCCTGGCGTACTCGTCGTCGCTCTCCGCCAGCACCCGCTCCACCCCCTGCGACGCCCGGTCGTCTCCCCGGACCAGGAGCCCGCGCGTGGCCTCGGCCACCGTGCGGAGGTCGGAGTCGGTCAGACGGGCGGCCAGGGCCTCCCGGATCCGGGGCGTGTCAGCCGAGAGCCCGGCGAGCCCGGCGGTGGCCCAGTCGCGGACCTCGGCGTCCTCCTCCTCCGTCATCGCGATCAGCAGCGCCAGCCCCTCCTCGTGGTCCGGCGGCAGCACGTCGGCCAGCGCGATCGCGTCCGTCATCGTGCGCTTGTGCCCGGGACGACCGATGACGTCCAGCACCTGCGGCAGCGCCCTCGGGTCGCCCTGGTGGCCGAGCGCGGCCAGCACCGACCGGAGCACCTGCGGATTACCTTCCGTGGTGACCATCTTCTGCAGCAGCGGCAGAGTCCTCTCGAGGTACGGCTTCTCGCCCTCCGCGAACCCGAACTGGGCGATCGCGTCCACCCCGAACTCCCGCTCCCTGGCGTCCTCGCTCGCGCACAGCCGGCTCAGCGCCTCATACGTCTCCTCGTCCGCCCGCTTGCCCAGCGAGTCGGCCACGATCCACCAGGTCTCGGCGTCCTCGTCGACGTCGCGGTGCGCCACGGCCCGCGCCACGAGCTGGTCCACCGGCGTGTACGCGCCCTCGGCGTCCTCCAGCAGGGTCGCGATGGCGGCGTGGCCGCGCTGGGCCTGCACCTGCTCGGTCTCGGAGCCGTCGGCCGAGCGCCCGGCCACGGTGACCAGCTCGGTGCCGTCCTTGGCGTACTGGCGGGCCACGACGTACTCCCAGCCCTCCTGCTCGATCTGGTCGAGCAGCGCGCTCTCAAGGTGCACGCCCACCCAGGAGGTGGCGATGTCGAGCGGACTGTCGCCGTCGCCGTCGTACTTCCCGGCATCGGCGCCGGCCTCCAGCAGGACCTGGACCACGCCCAGCGCGCCGCGCCTGGCGGCCAGCGAGAGCGGGGTGTCGCCGTCGTCGTTGGCCCCGTCGACCTCGGCACCCGCCTCGATCAGCGCCCCGGCGGTGGCGGCGTGGCCGTTGGCGGCGGCCCAGAGCAGCGACGTCCAGCCGCCGGACTCCCGGCCGTTCACG
>NZ_JBFAMX010000238.1:0-15227 GCF_040659615.1 Nonomuraea sp. NPDC049784 | reverse complement strand
TGGGCGCGAGGGTGGCGGCGTTCGGTGCGGGGGCATGGGCCGAGCGGGCGGCGTTCGGCACGGACTCGATCGCCGTGGTGCCCGAACAAGTGGATCTCGTGCGGGCGGCCGCGCTCCCGATGACCGGCCTCACGGCGCTGCGCTCGCTCCGGGCCGCAGGGCCCGCGCTGGGCTCCCGCGTTCTGGTCACCGGGGCGTCGGGCGCGGTGGGGCGGCTGGCCGTACAGCTGGCCCGGCGGTCGGGTGCGCACGTCATCGCCTCCGTCAGCAGGCCGGAACGCGCCCGCCGCCTGACCGAGACGCCGGCGGCCGGCTCCGCCACCGTCGAGGTGGTCGTGGGGCTCGACGGCGTCGAACCGGTCGACATCGCGATCGAGACGGTCGGCGGTCCGACGCTTGTCACCGCATGGTCCCTGTTGAAGCCCGGCGGCAACCTTCAGAGCATCGGCTGGGCGTCAGAACAGTCCGCCGCCTTCCCCCCGAACTCGACCTTCTCCCTGGGCCCGGCCAAGTCGCTCAACTCGTTCGGCGACGTGGCGGCCCCCGCCGCGGACCTGGCCCAACTCCTCGCCCTCGTGGCCACCGGCGAACTGTCCGTCGAAATCGGCTGGCACGGCTCATGGGGAGACCTCGAGGGCGCGAAGGCCGCCCAGCTCGACCGCTCCGTCGCCGGAAAGATCACCCTCAAAGTTGGCCAAGCTGCCTGACGAGCCCGAAACCCACCTGTAACGCCTTGTCCTCGAGAGGGAAATGGTCTAGATGTAGTCCAAATGGAGCGTCCTCCGCACCCCCCAGGGAGACCTCAATGACCACTGAAGAGGATTCCAGGCGACTCGCCGAGCTCGGTTACAAGCAGGAGCTGGCCCGCACCTGGAGCGGTTTCTCGAACTTCGCCATCTCCTTCTCGATCATCTCCATCCTCGCCGGCTGCTTCACCACCTTCGGACAAGCCTGGAACTACGGCGGCCCGATCGCCATCTCCTGGGGCTGGCCGTTGATCTCCGCGTTCATCTTGATCATCGGTTTCTGCATGTCGGAGCTGGTGTCGGCGTACCCGACGGCGGGCGGCATCTACTGGTGGGCCGCCACGCTGGGCAAGCCGATCCACGGCTGGTTCACCGGGTGGCTCAACCTGATCGGCCTCATCGCCGTCACCGCGTCGGTGGACTACGGCTGCGCCACTTTCCTCAACACGACCCTCAAACTGCTCACCGACGGCGCGTGGAAAGCCACGCTGCCGCAGGCGTTCCTGCTGTTCGTGATCATCCTCGTGGCCCACGCGTTGATCAACATCTACAGCCACAAGCTCATCTCGTTGCTGCAGAACGTCTCGGTCTGGTGGCACGTCGCGGGCGCCGCGATCGTGGTCGCGATCCTGATCTTCGCGCCCGACCACCACCAGTCGCTGGGCTTCGTCTTCGGTGGCACGAACAACAACTCCGGCTTCGGCTCCGGCACCGACGGGGTGCCGTTCTGGCTGTACGTGCTTCCGCTCGGCTTCCTGCTCACCCAGTACACGATCACCGGCTTCGACGCGTGCGCGCACGTGTCGGAGGAGACCCAGGGGGCGGCCAGGACCGCCGCCCGCGGGCTGTGGCAGTCGATCTTCTACTCGGCGATCGGCGGCTGGATCCTGCTGCTGTCGTTCCTGTTCGCGGCCACGAACGTGGACGAGATCAACAAGCAGTCCGGTTTTGTAGGGGCCATCTTCGAGACCGCGCTCTCGGCCCCGCTGGCCACGGCGGTCTTCGCGATCTCCACGATCGGCCAGTTCTTCTGCGGGATGAGCTGCGTGACGTCGATGTCGCGCATGACGTACGCGTTCTCCCGCGACGGCGGCGTGCCCGGCTGGCGACTGTGGTCGAAGGTGGACCGCAACCGCACCCCGGTCAACGCGATCATCGCCGGCTGCGTCGTGGCCGCCCTGATCAGCCTTCCCGCCCTCTACGCCCCGGCCGGCTCGACCACCCCGGTCGCGTTCTACGCCGTCGTGTCGATCGCGGTGGTCGGCCTCTACCTGGCCTTCCTCATCCCGATCTGGCTCCGGCTCCGCACGGGCGACGCCTTCAAGCCGGGCCCGTGGACGCTCGGCAGGAAGTACAAGGCACTCTGCTGGATCGCCTGCGTCGAGATCGTCGTCGTCTCGATCTACTTCATCATGCCGTTCTCGCCCGCCGGGGTGCCCGGCAACAAGGACTTCACCTGGACCTCGGTCAACTACGCCCCGATCGCGGTCGGAGTCGTGCTGATCGGCATCGCCCTGTGGTGGACGCTGTCGGCCAAGCACTGGTTCACGGGCCCCCGCCGCACCGTCGACGAGGTCCCGGTCTCCTGACCCTCACGTGGGTACGGCTGACGCAAGCCGTACCCACCTGCTAGCAACCTGCTAGCATTTTCCCATGGCAACGCTCTACATCCGCGATGTCCCAGAGCCGGTCGCCGAGTCGTTGAAGGAGCGCGCGGCCGAAGCTGGCATGTCCCTTTCGGCTTACGTCGCGAGGGAGCTAGCAGATATCGCCGCCAGGCCGACCAATGCCGAAATAGTCAAGCGGCTCAAGTCCCGCGATCGCTCCCAGGGGCCGTCTACCGCTGACATCCTCGACGCCATCCATGAGGGCAGACGGTGATCATCATCGACTCGTCCGCCATGGTCGAGGCTTTGACGGGGCGCGAGGCGGATGCCGAGCTCATCGACGCCCTCCAGGCAAGCGTCCACGCCCCTCACTTGCTCGATGTCGAGGTTCTCTCGACCCTGCGAGGTCTGGTGCTCGGCGGCAAGCTCAGCGCATCCGGGGCAGAGCAGGCACGAGCCGATTATCTCGCACTGAAGATCGCCCGTTACGAGATCAAGGGCATCGCGGAGCGCATCTGGGAGTTGCGCCACAATTACACCGCCCACGACGCCTCCTATCTCGCACTCGCCGAAGCGCTCGAGGCACCGCTCTACACCTGCGAAGGCAAGCTCAACGGCGGCGGACATGACGCCGACGTGCAGGTCTTCCCGCGCAGCTGAAGGGCCGGACGGCGGTCAGGACGCCTCGAAGGCGGCGGCCACGGCCGTGCGGACCTCGTCCATCGAGGCCGAGCCCAGCTCGCGCTTGAGCGAAGTCATGTCCACGTCGGGCATCCCGCAGGCGATAGCCCAGTCCCAGGGCGACAGGTCGCCGTCCACGTTGAGCGCGAACCCGTGGCTCGTGACCCCCCTGCTCTGCCGCATGCCGATCGAGATGATCTTTCGGCCGGTCTCGGTCGTCCAGACGCCGGTCAGCAGCTCAGAGCCCGGCGGCGTGTCGCGGCGCTCCGCCGGCAGCCCCAGCTTGCCCAGCGCCTCGACCAGCCGCAGCTCCACCTCGCGCACGTAGTCGACGATGCCCTGGTCCTCGGCGAGCTTGACGATGAGGTAGCCGACGAGCTGGCCAGGCCCGTGGTAGGTGAGCTGGCCGCCACGCCCGGTCTCCATGACGGGGATGCCCCGGGAGGGGTCGGGCAGGTGGGCCATCGGCGTGCGGCGCCCGATCGTGTAGACGGACGGGTGACTGAGCAACCACAACGTGTCCGGCCGCGCGTCCTGCTGGCGCTGGCCGACCATGTCGGTCATGCGCTCCATCGCCGTGTCGTAATCGACGAGATCGTCCTGAATGAGTGTCAGCGGCCTTGCCCTCATCCTTCGAGGATAAGCCGCATCCCGACCAGCCCGAACTCGGGATCCCAGACGGACCTGCCCCGCCCGCCGGCAGCTAGCGATCAACCCGAGCAGGCCGTCCGCCGATCCCACTGGCGGGCGGCCCGTCGGCGCCCCCACCGCGCACGCTACGCCGCCGTACGGTAGCCCCTCGGCTCCTCCGGGATGAGGATCCACATGGCGACGTAGACGACCCACAACGGCCCCGGGATGAGCGACAGCAGCAGCCAGAGGATGCGGACGAGGGTGGGCGGCATGCCCAGCTTGTCGGCGAGACCGCCGCAGACCCCGGCCAGAATCCTGTGCTCTCGTGAGCGGTACATGATGTTTCCTCCGTGTGTGACACCTACCTGTGAAACGGACAGCCAGGCCCACGGACTCCCGTCAGGAACCCTGAGAAAACCCTGTAAGGGTCAGCCACTCATGCGCCATGCCCAGATGCCGGCTGGTCAGTCCTGTTCTGGGGTCCACGTGGATGAGGAGGAAATCATCCAGACCCTGATGCACCCTGAGATACTCCTCGTCCTCCGCCCACACCTGGTCGTCGAACCAGACGAACGGCCGCCGCCCCGCGTACGCGGCCACGTGCGGCGTCTTGAACATCTCCCCGTGCTCGGACGGCACGTCCGGGTTCATGGAGATGACGGGGAGCGAGGGCAGGCCGATCCTGGGCGCGATCCACTCGTTGGCGTGCTGCTCCCACGTCGTCGCCCAGACCAGCTCCGAGCCGGTCGACAGGGCCAGCTCGAGCAGCCGGCGGCCGTGTCTCGGGTTGAGGTTCACGATGTAGACCTCGCCGTCGATCGTGCACCGGTAGCGCCTGAAGTCGGGGGTGGGCCGTCCCATCGGGTTGAGCACCCCGTCCACGTCCAGCAGGAGGAGAGGTTTCATCCGGCTCGATACTCCTGCGGGCTGATCCCCCGTACGCGCTTGAAGGCCGCGCTGAGCGCGAACGGGCTCCCGTACCCCACCTTCCTGGCCACCGACCCGATCGTCGCGTCCGGCTCGCGCAGCAGGTCGGCGGCGAGCGCCAGGCGCCAGTCCGTGAGGAAGGCCATCGGCGGTTCGCCCACCAGCTCGGTGAAGCGCCTGGCCAGCGACGCCCTGGAGACGCCCACCTCGGCGGCCAGCGCGGCGACCGTCCACGGGTGGGCCGGATTGTGCTGCATCAGGCGCATGGCCTTGCCCACCACCGGGTCGCTCATCGCGCGGTACCAGCCGGGCGCCTCATTCGAGTGAGTGGCGAACCACGAGCGCAGCACCGCGATGAGCAGCAGGTCGAGCAGCCGGTCGAGGACCGCTTCCTGCCCCGGCTCGTCCTTGACGATCTCGGCGCCGAGCCACGAGATGATCGGGTCGCCCGGCTGCGTGAGCAGCGGCGGCAGCGCCTCGAGCAGCCGCCTGCTGACCTCTCCCTCCAGGTTGTACGTGCCGGTGAGCAGCACCGTGCTCCCGTCGGGGTCGTTGCCCCACGTACGCACTCCCAGGTCCATCGCCTGGTGGAGCGACTGACCGTCGGGCGTCGTGCAGTGCTGGCCGGGGTCGATGATGATCTGCGGCGCGATGTCCGGATCCGAGGCCACCGTGTACGGCTCCGGCCCCCGGCTGATCGCGACCTCCCCCGGCGCGAGGCGTACGGGGTCGGCGCCGTCGAGCACGATCCACGACTCCCCGCCCACCTGCGCGATCACCGACAGCGGGGCCTCGTCCTGGATCCGCAGCGACCAGGGCGGATCAAGGATCGACCGGAGCAGGAAGGCGCCGCGGGCTCGCGGGCCGTCGAGTAGCGCCGCGAGGTGGTCCATGGGCTAGACGATCGCATATGCGAATGCGCTTCTCAACCATGGAGAGTCTTATGGGTATGGCGACTTACTAGATATATGACGATTCTGGTGCTTGGCGGCACGGGCAAGACCGGCCGCCGTGTGGCTGACCGACTCACCGCTCTCGACCTGCCCGTGCGGATCGGGTCACGACCGCTCTTCGACTGGCAGGACCGCGCCACGTGGCCGAAGGCCCTCGACGGCGTGACGGCCGTCTATCTCTCCTACTATCCCGACCTCGCCTTCCCCGGCGCGTACGACGACATCAAGGCGTTCACGGAGCTGGCCGTGAGCGGTGGCGTGCGGCGGCTGGTCCTGCTGTCCGGGAGGGGCGAGCCGGAGGCGCAGGCCAGCGAGCGCACCGTCCAGGAGTCCGGCGCCGAGTGGACGGTGGTCCGCTGCAGCTGGTTCATGCAGAACTTCAGCGAGAGCTTCCTCCTCGATCCGGTGCTCCAGGGCGTCATCGCGCTCCCGGCCGCCGACGTGCCCGAGCCGTTCGTGGACGTGGAGGACATCGCCGACGTGGCCGCCGCCGCGCTCAGCCAGGACGGACACGTCGGCAAGCTGTACGAGCTGACCGGGCCCAGACTGCTCACATTCGCGCAAGTGGCGAGCGAACTGTCCGAGGCCACCGGCAGGCCGATCTCGTTCGTGCGGGTGACGCCGGAGGAGTACGTGGCCGGGGCCACCGCGCAGGGGATGCCGCGGGAGGAGGCCGAGGGCCTGGCCGCGCTGTTCACCGGCATCCTGGACGGCCGCAACGCCCACGTCGTGGACGGCGTGCGACAGGCCCTCGGCCGCCCGGCCCGCGACTTCGCCGAGTACGCCGCCGCCAATGCCGCGGTGTGGCAGGCCTAGCGGACCCCTACCGCCCCCGTATCCGCTAGCCTCACCTCGTCAGTGCCGCGTCCTCGGAAGGTGTCGTCGTGATCGGCTGGCTTGAAGCGGTGGTTCTGGGGCTGGTTCAGGGGCTCACAGAGTTCCTGCCGATCTCCTCCAGCGCCCACATCCGGGTGGTCTCCGCTTTCGCCGGCTGGCAGGACCCGGGGGCGGCGTTCACGGCGGTGATCCAGCTCGGCACGGAGGCGGCCGTGCTGATCTACTTCCGCCAGGAGATCTGGGAGATCATCTCCACCTGGGTCCGCTCTCTGTTCGTCAAGGAGCTGCGTACCCACTGGGCCGCCCGCATGGGCTGGTACGTCATCGTCGGCTCGCTGCCCATCGGCGTGCTCGGCGTGGTGTTCAAGGACCAGATCGAGACGGTCTTCCGCGACCTGCGCCTGGTGGGCACGACGCTGATCGTGTTCGGCTGCATCCTGTGGTTCGCCGACCGCACCGCCCGCAACAAGCTGACGCTCGAAAAGCACCTGAGCTTCGCTCACGCCCTCGTGTACGGCTTCGCCCAGGCGCTCGCCCTCATCCCCGGCGTGTCCCGCTCCGGCGGCACCATCACCGCGGGCCTGCTGCTCGACTACCGGCGCGAGGACGCGGCGAAATACTCGTTCCTGCTGGCCATCCCGGCCGTGCTGTCGTCGGGCCTGCTGGAGCTGTCCAAGATCGGCGAGGGCCCCGCTCCCGCCTGGGGGCCCACGATCCTGGCCACGATCATCTCGTTCATCGTCGGCTACGCGGCCGTGGCCTGGTTCCTGCGCTACATCAGCCACCACCGCTTCACCGGCTTCGTCATCTACCGGATCATCCTCGGCTTCTTCGTCATCCTCGCGGTCAGCGCGGGCTGGATTCCGACCCTAGGCTGACACGGCGACCCTCTCGTGGGCGGGGTAGTAGGCCGCCCACGCCTCGTCGCCCATGCGCAGGATCTTGAGCCCGGTCCAGCCCAGCCCGACGACGGGCAGGATCCAGAACAGCACGGTCACCGGCCCGTACGGGATCGGGAACGAGACGACGTAGCCGACGAAGACGAGCAGCGGCACCCACCACCCGACGAAGCCCGTCCGCCACACGGCCACGGTCAGCAGCGGCAGGCCGAGGATCGCGAAGAACATCCACGGCATCTGGAAGCCGAAGATGACTCCGGGCAGGTTCAGCATCTCGTCGAGGATCTTCTGCGCCTGCTCCGGCGGGTTGTGCCGGCCCAGCCACCACTCGACGGGGTCGATCATCAGCAGGGCCGAGGTGGAGATGTAGCCGACCACCGTCGCGGCGCCCGCGACGTGGCCGAGCCTGGTGGCCCTGCGCCTGGTGAGGTGGACCAGGCCCAGGGCCGCGATGGCCATCAGCAGCCAGCTCCAGTGGTAGAGCGCCGATTCGGTCTGCGCGAGCGCGGGGTTGTCCCCGTAGCTGACCGCCTCCCTGTCGTCGCCCCAAGTGCCGGGGTCGACGACGACGGCGACGGCCTGGAGCAGCGGGGCCACGACGAGCAGCACGCCTGCAGCGACGCGCCGGAATGTCACCTGGTTGTTCAACATGGGTGCGACGGTAGGCGCCGGGATCACCGGTCGTCGTCCGCCTGCGGATCGACTGGACGTCACCTGAGCGGCGGAGAAGATCGTGCCGCACTACCCGGCAGGCACGCTCTCCTTGGGGGAGATCGCCGCCGGGCGATAGGTCGCCAGCGTGAACAGCAGCCCCACCAGCCCGAGCACGGTGGACAGCACGACCACGCCCACCCGGCCGTACCAGTCGAGCGCGGCCCCGCCGGCCAGCCCGGCCACGAAGAGCCCGATGTACTGCGCGGACGACAGCAGTCCCAGGCCGATCGGCACATTGCCGGGCACGGCGGCGACCGTCCTGAACTGCTGGGCCGGGGCCACCAGCCAGCCGAGCGCGCCCCACAGGAACGCCCACAGCAGGGCGACAGGCAGGGCGAGGTTCGCGACGGGGATGAGAGCCAGGAACACGGTGCTCGCGGCCAGGCCGAGCACGATCATCCTGCGCGGCCCGTACAGGTCGGTGAAGCGCCCGCCGAGCTGGTTGCCCACGATGCCACCGAGCCCCCACGCCCACAGCACCGCCGGCAGCGGCAGGTCGAACAGCGACCCGATGTAGGTGTACGCGGTGAACCCGGCCGCGAACATCAGCAGCTGCGTCGTCAGCACCGCCAGCACCCGCCGGTCGCCCAGCGGCGCGAACCGCTCCCGGAGCCGCCCCGACGCCGGGATCCGCACCGCGGGCACCACGGCCGCGACACCGATGAACCCGATCACACCCAGCACCACCACCATCCAGAGCGTGGCCCGCCAGCCGGAGGCCGTGCCCAGCCAGGTGCCCAGCGGCACGCCGATCGCGGATGACACGGTCAGCCCGCCCATCACCAGCGCGAGCGCGCGCCCGCGGCGCTCGGGCTCGGTCAGCGTGTTCGCCACGCCCGAGGCGGTCGGCGTGAACATCGCCGCGCCCGCCGCCGAGATCACCCGGGTGGCCATCACCAGCGGGTACGTCGGGGCCAGCGCGGTCAGCACGTTGCCGAGGACGAACACCCCCATGGCCACCAGCAGTACGTTCTTGCGCGACAGGCGGGCGGTCAGGGCGGCGAGGACCGGCGACAGCACCGCGTACGCCAACGCGAACACGGTCATGAGCTGCCCGGCCGCCGACGACGAGATCCCCAGATCCTTCGAGATGGGCGTTAACAGCCCCGCGGTCACGAACATGCCCGTACCGATCGCGAAATTTCCGACAGCAAGCGGGTAGAGCCGGGAGCTCATAGATCCTCCAGCAGGCCACAAAAGTTGGACATGCATCAAACTGTCGTATAGTTGGATTGTTGTCAAACAATAAACCGGAGATAGGGTTTCAACATGCGCCTGCTGCCGCACCCCGCAACGGAGGACATCCAGCTCACGGAGGTCCTGCGGGCGCTGTCCGACCCCGTACGCCTGGAGATCGTCGTACGTCTCGCCCTGAGAGGCGAGATGACCTGCGGCGTCGCGGGCGACGACCTCGGCGTGCACAAGTCGACCGCCTCGCACCACTACCGCACCCTGCGCGAGTCCGGCGTGGTTCTCACCAAGCAGGAGGGGCGGCTGAAGTACATGAGCCTGCGGCGCGACGACCTCGAGTCCCGCTTCCCCGGCCTGCTCGACTCGGTCCTCTCTGCCGCCGGGATCCCGAGCCCCGGCGTCCCCGCCCAGCGTTGATGCGGCGCGACTCGCTGCCCATCCGGCACGTACTGCCCGAGCTGCTCGCCGTGCTCGACCGGCACGGCAGCGCGGTGCTCACGGCCCCTCCCGGCACGGGCAAGACGACGGTCGTGCCGCCGGCCTTGGCCGAGGCGGGCATGCGGGTGCTGGTGGCCGAGCCGCGGCGCCTGGCGGTACGCGCGGCGGCCCGGCGGATGGGCGTGAGCTACACCATCAGGGGCGAGCGGCACACGGGCGCCAATCCCATGGTCGAGGTCGTCACGACAGGCGTCCTGCTCCAGCGCCTCCAGCGGGACCAGGAGCTGGCCGGCGTGGACGCGGTCATGCTCGACGAGTGCCACGAGCGCCACCTCGACGCGGACACGGCGCTGGCGTTCCTCATGGACGTTCGCGACACGCTCCGCCCGGACCTGCGCCTGCTGGCCACCTCCGCCACCGCCGACGCCGAGCCCTGGTCCCGGCTGCTCGGCGGCCCCATTGTCGCGGCCACCGGCGCCACGTACCCCGTCGAGACGGTGTGGGCCCCGCCCGCGCGCCCGGTCGCCCCGCCGCACGGCCTCCGCGTCGATCCCGCCCTGCTGTCCCACGTCGCCTCGGTGGTGCGCAGAGCGCTGGCGGAGCGGGACGGCGACGTGCTGTGCTTCCTCCCGGGCGTGGGCGAGATCACCAGGGTCGCAAAAATGCTGGACGGTGTCGAGGTCCTCCAGGTGCACGGCCAGGCCCCGGCCCACGTCCAGGACGCCGTGCTCTCGCCGGGCACAGCCCGCAGGGTGGTGCTGGCCACGTCGGTCGCCGAGTCGAGCCTGACCGTCCCGGGCGTGCGGGTCGTGGTCGACTCCGGCCTGGCCCGCGAGCCGCGTACCGACCACGCCCGTGGCCTCGGCTCCCTCACCACGGTCAGGGTCTCGAAGGCCTCGGCCGGCCAACGCGCGGGCCGGGCCGGCCGCGAGGCGGAGGGCACGGTGTACCGCTGCTGGTCGGCGGCCGACCACGAGCGCCTCGCCGAGCACGCGCGCCCGGAGATCGCGCTCGCCGACCTGACGGGGTTCGCGTTGCAGGCGGCCTGCTGGGGCGCTCCCGACGCCTCGGGCCTGGCCCTCCTGGACCCGCCGCCGCCCGCCGCCATGTCCGCCGCCACCCGCACCCTGGAGGCGCTCGGCGCACTCGACGGCGCCTCACGGGTGACGGACCGGGGCCGCCGGATGGCGCTCGCGGGCGTACACCCCCGCCTGGCCAGGGCCCTGCTCGACCTCGGCCCGCGAGCCGCCGAGGTGGTGGCCCTCCTGTCGGAGCAGCTCCCCCGGGACGCGAGCGACGACCTGGTCGAGGTCTGGCGCACGGCCCGCCGCGGCGGCACCGGTTTCGCCGCCCGCTGGCGCCAGGAGACCAGACGCCTCCAGCGAGCGACCTCCGCGAACGGCCGCGATGTGCCCGATGACGCCCTGGCGGGCATGGCGGTGGCGCTGGCGTTTCCCGAGCGGGTGGCGCGCAGGCGGGGCGGCGGCTACCTCATGGCCTCCGGCACCCAGGCCCAGCTCCCGGAGGGCTCCAAGCTGCACACCGCCCCATGGCTGGCCATCGCGATCGCCGACAGACCGGCGGGATCCGCGTCGGCCCGCATCAGGCAGGCCGTGGAGATCGACGAGGAGACCGCCAGGCTGGCCCACCCCACCACCACCGAGGACGAGATCACCTGGCAATCCCGCCGGGCGAGCAAGGGGGCGGGCGACGTGCTCGCCCGCACGGTCGAGCGGCTGGGCGCGATCGAGCTGTCGGCCGCCCCGCTCAAGGGCGCCGACGTCCGCGAGGCCATCCTGTACGGGCTCCGCACGGAGCCCGACGTCCTCACCTGGACGAAACAGGCCAAAGACCTGAAGGACCGTCTGGCATTCTGCCACCGCGCCATCGGCGACCCCTGGCCCTCGATGGACGCGCTCATCGATCTGGCCGACCAGTGGCTGGAGCCGGAGCTGTCCAGAGCCCGCCGCCGCGCCGATCTCGAACGCATCGACGTGGCCGCGGCGCTGAAGCGCCTGATCCCCTGGAGCGAACGCCTGGAGAAGGCCGCCCCCGAACGCATCGAGGTGCCGAGCGGCTCCCACATCCGCGTGGACTATTTGGGCGACCAGCCGGTGCTGGCGGTGAAGCTGCAGGAGCTGTTCGGCTGGCAGGAGACGCCCGAGATCTCCGGCGTGCCCGTCCTGGTGCACCTGCTCTCCCCGGCGGGCCGCCCGGTGGCCGTCACCGCGGACCTGGCGTCGTTCTGGCGTGACGGCTACCGTTCCGTACGCGCGGAGCTCCGCGGCCGCTACCCCAAGCACCCCTGGCCTGAGGACCCGCTCACCGCGCCACCCACCCGCCGGGCAAAAGAGAGACGACCATGACGAACGTGACGGCCGCCGCCCGCGACAACGCCGAGTGGTGTGACGCGATGTGCCGCGCGCACGGCTCGCCCGGCACGTTCACCGCCCCGGCCTGGACCAACCCCACCAGGACCCCGCCCTTCTACCCGGACGCCGTCACCCTCTCTCCCGAGGCGACGGCGGCCGACGTGCTCGGCCACATCGACGCCGGCCCGGGCGCGTCGGTCAAGGACAGCTTCGCCATGCTCGACCTGCCGGGCTTCGAGGTGCTGTTCGAGGCGCAGTGGATCCACCGCGAGCCACCGGAGCGGCGCGAGCCCGCGATCGCCTGGGAGGTGGTCAAGGACGCCGCCACGCTGAGCGACTGGGAGCAGGCCTGCTTCGACGGCGAGATCAAGGGCCTCTTCCTGCCCGCGATCCTCGACCAGGTCACGGTCCTGTGCGGCAGGGAAGGGGACGCCATCGTCTCCGGCTCCGTGCTCAGCCCGCGTGAGCAGGTCGTGGGCGTCTCCAACGTGTTCGGGGACGCCCCGTGGGAGGGCACCCTGGCCATGGCGGCCGGCCTCTACCCTGGCCGCTCCCTGGTCGGCTGGGAGATCGACCCGGAAGACGCCGTGCGGCACGGCTTCACCACGATCGGCCCCCTACGCGTCTGGAGCAAGATCGTCTAGGGTCGGGTTCTCCAGAACGGGGAACCGCTCGGCTCCCACCCCCACGTCCTTGAACCCGCTCGACGTGGCGATGCACACGACTGGCCCGTCGAAGTCCCGCCGCACCTGCCGGTACCCGGCGACCCCGGCCGCCCCCGACAGTTCCTGCCACAATCCACGCCGGGCGAGGTACCGCTGCGCCAGCCGCAGCTCCTCGTCCGTCACGAGCAGGGCCGCACCCGCGTTCACGCGTACCGACCCTATCGGGGCGGGCGAGCAGGATGCAGACTCTAGTCATGTTGTGGGCAGGCAGGTCCGCTATCGAGATCGCGACGGCCGTCCGGCGTGGGGACGTCACGGCCACGACCGTCGTCGAGGAGCACCTTCACGCCATCTCGGAGCGGGATTCCAAGGTAGGGGCGTTCCGGCTGGTCAGAGAGCAGGCCGTGGAGGAGTCGAAGGCCCTGCAGAAACGGCGCGACCTGGCGGAGCTGCCGCTCGCCGGCGTGCCGGTCGCGGTGAAGGACAACGTGGAGGTCGCGGCCGAGTCCACCCGCGCCGGGTCCGGGGCCACGGCGGACGCGCCCGCGCGGGACGACCACGAGACGGTGGCCCGCCTGCGCGCGGCGGGCGCGGTGGTCGTCGGCCTGACGAACATGCCCGAGCTGGGCCTGACGGCGTTCGGCGACAGCGCGTACGGCATCGTACGCAACCCCTGGAACCCGTCGCGCACGGCAGGCGGGTCGTCGTCGGGCAGCGCCGCGGCCGTGGCGGCGGGCATGGTGCCGATCGCGCTCGGCAACGACGGCATGGGCTCGCTCCGCATCCCGGCGGCCTGCTGCGGCGTGCTGGCCATCAAGCCGGGCGCCGGGCTCGTGCCGGGGCCCGCCGACGACTGGGACCGGCTGTCGGAGAACGGCCCCTTCGCGACGACCGCGTCCGACCTGGCGCTGGCGCTGTCCGTGCTGGCCGCGGACCCGGCGCTGGCCGAGGCGTGGCGTGGCGGCAGCCGCGTCGAGCCCCGGCCGTCCATGCTGCGCTCGGTCTGGGCGGACGACGACGAGATCTGGGAGCCGCAGCCGCCGCAGGACAGCCCGGAGCCGTTCGACTTGCGGGTGGCGTACGCGCCCCAGCCGCTGCCCGCCGGGCTGCCCATGGACAGGGAGTTCCAGGCCGCGGTGCGCGGGGCGGCGGAGACGCTGCGCCTGGCCGGGCACACGGTGGTCGAGCACGGCGCCAGGCTTCCTGCCTGGCTCGGCCCGGCCACGATCGCCACCTGGCTCACCAGGGCCGCGGCCTCGGTGAGCGACCTCGACCGGCGCAGGCTCGAACGCCGCACCCTCGCGCTCGCCCGTGTCGGCAGGGTGCTCGGCGCGCTCAAGCTGGACGGCGTACGCGGCCGCGAACGCTGGAGCGGCTACGGGGCTGACCAGTGGTTCGGCGACGCGGACGTACTGGTCATGCCGGCCCTGGCCGCCATCCCGCCGAAGGCCGAGCGCTGGGGCGAGCGCGGTTTCGTCCGCAACGCGCTGACCAACGTCAGGTACGCCCCCGCGACCGGCCCCTGGAACATGTGCGGCTGGCCCGCCATCACCGTCCCCCTGGCCACGCACTCCAGCGGGTTGCCCATCGGCGTCCAGATCGTCGCCCCGCCCGGCGGGGAGCCCCACCTCCTCGGTCTGGCCGCCCAGCTCCAGTCGGCCCACCCACCGCTGAGACCGCCGGGATTCGCCTTCTGATTCCCGTGCCGATTGTCCGTGCCACCCCCTAAGGTGCCGTGGCATGCAACCAGTTGATCTCTCCGCCCTACGCGCCAAGCCGGCGTCGGCGTCCCCCAAGGACGCCTGGAAAGCCGTCCGCCGGCTCGCGCTCGAGGGTCAGGGCGACGCCCTGGAGCTGGCCGCCGAGTTCGCCGAGCCCGCCGTCGACAACCTGCTCAAGCTCTGGCCCCAGGCCCTCCCTGCGCACGCTGACGCTCGACGGTTGCCCCGCGCTGAGCGACCTCGGGTCGGTCGCCGACCTGCCGGGACTGAAGGAGGTCACCGTGTACGACTGCCCCACGTTGCCCTCCGACATCCTCTCCGATCTGCGCGCCCGAGGTCTGCTCGCCGGCTGACGAACGTGCGGCTCAGATCCCGACCGGATGCCAGACGGTCTTGGTCTCCAGGAACCGGGTCATCCGGCCCGTACCGGGATCGGCCGTCCAGTCCTCGCGGGACGGGCGCAGGACGCGCTTGAGGTTCTCGGCCGCCGCCTGCTCGCAGTTCAGCGCCAGGTCGGCGTCCTCGACCCCGGTCAGGTCGAGCGCGTTGACGTCCATGTGCGCCGCCAGCCAGGGCGCCAGTTCGGCCTGGTGCCCGGTGAGGACGTTCACGACGCCACCCGGCAGGTCGGACGTGGCGAGGACCTCCGCCAGCGTGATCGACACGAGCGGCTGGCGCTCGGACGCCACGACGACGCACGTGTTGCCCGTCACGATCACGGGCGCCACCACGGACACCAGCCCGAGCAGCGGATCGGCGGGCGCGATCACGGCCACCACGCCGGTCGGCTCGGGCGAGGACAGGTTGAAGTACGGCCCCGCGACCGGGTTGGCCGATCCACGC
>NZ_JBFAMX010000237.1:0-15238 GCF_040659615.1 Nonomuraea sp. NPDC049784 | reverse complement strand
GGTGGCCGCCGTGATGACGCCCAGTGTGCCCTCCGAGCCGACGAACAGCCCGGTCAGGTCGTAGCCCGTGACGCCCTTCATCGTGCGGCGGCCGGTGTTCAGGATGCGGCCGTCGGCCAGCACGACCTCGAGGCCCAGCGCCGAGTCCCTGGTCACGCCGTACTTCACGCACCGCAGCCCGCCCGCGTTGGTGGCCAGGTTGCCGCCGATCGTGGAGATCTCGTACGACGACGGGTCAGGCGCGTACATGAGCCCGTGCTCCCTGGCGGCCTTGTCCAGGTCGGCGGTGATGACGCCGGGCTCGACGACGGCGATCTCGTCGGCGGGGGAGAGCTCCCTGATCGCCGTCATCTTGGCCAGCGACAGGATGACCGAACCGTCACCGGCGACCGAGGCGCCCGCCAGGCCGGTGCCCCCACCGCGCGGCACGATCGGCACCCGATGCTCGGTGGCCCACTTCATCGTCGTCACCACGTCGTCGCGGGAGGCGGCCAGCACCACGCCGAGCGGCTTGCCGGGCTCCACGAACGTGCGGTCGCGGGCGTAGGAGTCGATCACGTCCGGGTCGGTCAGGACGCGGGCTTCGGGCAGCGAGTTCACCAAGGCGTCAATCGGTCTCACACTATGCACTCTAGGTGCAAATCACCGCTACCTCAGGGGCGGTACACCCGATGGTTTGCGCAGGTCGTGACTTAAGGCCAGACTGCCCGGGTGGATGTCAGGTGCCCGGTGTGTTCGGAGACTGACCAGATCGTCGCGGTCCCCGGAGCGGTCGCCTCGGGGACCACGTACAAGATCGGCAGGGTCAGGTTGCCCGGGGCGCGCGAGGTCGCGGACCTGCCCACCAGGGCGGCTCTCGGCGCGTCGAAGCACGTCATGAGCCGAACACAACTCGCGGTCTGGCTGTCGTTCCCCAGCCGCCACTACGCCCCGTGGGCCAGGAACCAGGGCTACATCCTGTTATGCGTGGCTGCCCTGGTGCACCTGGTCGTCTCGCTGGTCATCGCGATGGGCCAGGACCCCAAGTGGGGCGAGGTGCTGCTCGCCCCGTTCTGCCTGACGGGCCTGTTCTGGGGGCTGGGGCTGCTGAACGTGCTCGGCTCGTACGGCGCCCGCAAGCGCGACAACCTCGAGGCCCCGGCCAGGGAGAAGGCCCTGGCCGTCTGGGAGAGACTCTGTTACTGCGCCCGCGACAACGTCGTGTTCGAGCCGGGGGTCGGCGTCTCGTTCCATCCGAGCGAGACGCGCGAGTACATCTTCGGCTTCAGGGGCAACGGCCGCTGATCAGCCCAATTCCTCCGCCACCAGGCGGGCGCAGACGGCCAGGCCCTCGATGGCCTGCTCCAGCTCCTCCAGCCCGGGGAAGGTGGGAGCGAGCCTGATCGTGCGGTTGGCGGAGTCCTTGCCGTACGGGTGCGTCGCGCCCGCCGGCGTCAGCGCGATGCCCGCGGCCTTGGCCTTGGCCACCACCTCGGCGGCGTGCGGCACCTCCAGGCTGATGAAGTAGCCGCCCTTGGGGCTCGTCCAGGTGCCGAGGTCGCCGAGCCGCTCGGTCAGCACCTTGTCGACCAGTTCGAACTTCGGCCCGATCAGCTCCGCATGCCGCTTCATGTGCGCGGCCACCCCCGCCGGGTCACGCAGGAACTCGACGTGGCGGAGCTGGTTGATCTTGTCGGGGCCGATGGACTGCTTGTTCGTGTTGTACAGGAACCACTCGACGTTCGCCGGGGAGGAGCCGAAGAACGAAACGCCGGAGCCCGCCAGCGTCACCTTGGAGGTGGAGGCGTAGACGAACACGCGGTCCGCGTTGCCGTGCTCGGCGGCCAGCGCCGGCAGGTCGGCCAGCTCGTCCGGGGTGTCGGTGAGGTGGTGCACCGCGTAGGCGTTGTCCCAGAAGATCCGGAAATCGGGGGCGGCGGCCGGCATGGTGGCCAGCCTGCGCACCGTCTCGTCGCTGTAGGTGACGCCGGACGGGTTGCTGTACTTCGGCACGCACCAGATGCCCTTGACGCTCGCGTCACCGGCCACCAGGCGCTCGACCACGTCCATGTCGGGGCCGTCGGCGTTCATCGGGACGGGCACCATCTTGATCCCGAACCGCTCGGTGATCGTGAAGTGCCGGTCATATCCGGGTACGGGGCACAGGAACGTGACCTCCGGCTCCTCCACCCACCGCCGAGCGGCGCCCGGCACCGGGGTGAGCAGCGCGTGCACGATCGTGTCGTGCATCAAGGCCAGGCTGGAGTTGCCTCCGACGACGAGCTGGCCCGCGGGCACCTGGACCAGCGGCGCGAACAGCTCGCGCAGCTCGGTCAGGCCCTGCAGGTTGCCGTAGTTACGGCCGTCCGTCCCGTCGGCCGCCCGGTACGACGTGGGCAGCTTGAGCAGGTCGTTGGAGAGATCGAGCTGGCG
Organism: Nonomuraea sp. NPDC049784; assembly: GCF_040659615.1. NCBI lineage: Bacteria > Bacillati > Actinomycetota > Actinomycetes > Streptosporangiales > Streptosporangiaceae > Nonomuraea > Nonomuraea sp. NPDC049784. The sequence goes on along the minus strand of NZ_JBFAMX010000237.1, from coordinate 12,826 downwards.
CGGCGACGGCTTGCCCCTGGTGAGGTCGAGCGAGAGCCCTCGCTGGACGAGGGCGGAGTAGTCAGCCTGAGCAGTCACGAGATCTCCTCCGAAGTCGGTTTCGGCTACGAAGAATAGAAGACGCCACCAGGTGAGCCGGTAAATATCCGCAATGTGGGACGCCAGGCGTGAGTCGCATGTTGCGAAGACCCGTCAAAGCTTCCGGGCGAAATGTTAAAGAACACCTTCCCGAGCGGCGCTGGTTGGCGTGCAATGGGTAGATCGGGGCAGTCCGGGCCGCCTCCGGCGGTCCGTCTCAGGTAGCACTCCGCGCAGGAGGGAGCAGCCGTGACGACTGTTCGAGAGACCTCGATCGAACAGGTCAGGCGCCGCCGCACCGGGACCGTCATCGCCTCCTGGATGTCGACGACCGACCACAAGGTCATCGGGTACCTCTACCTGATCACCTCGTTCGGGTTCTTCCTCGTGGCGGGCGTCATGGCCATGTTCATCAGGGCCGAGCTCGCCGCCCCCGGCATGCAGCTGGTCACTCAGCAGCAGTACAACCAGCTCTTCACCATTCACGGCACGGTGATGCTGCTGCTGTTCGCCACCCCGCTGTTCGCCGGGTTCGCCAACGTGGTCATGCCGCTGCAGATCGGCGCGCCCGACGTCGCCTTCCCGCGGCTGAACGCGGTGGCGTACTGGCTGTTCCTGTTCGGCGGGCTGATGGTGGTAGCGGGGTTCTTCACGCCGGGCGGGGCGGCCGACTTCGGCTGGTTCGCCTACACGCCGCTGTCGACGGCGATGTACTCGCCGCAGATCGGCGGAGATCTGTGGATCATGGGCCTGGCCCTGTCGGGTCTGGGCACGATCCTCGGCGCGGTCAACTTCATCACCACGATCATCGGCATGCGGGCACCCGGCATGACGATGTTCAGGCTGCCGCTGTTCACCTGGAACGTGCTGCTGACCAGCATGCTCGTGCTGATGGCGTTCCCCGTGCTCGCGGCGGCGCTGCTCGTGCTGGAGTCGGACCGCAAGCTCGGCACCCACGTCTTCGAGTCGACCAACGGCGGCGCGATGTTGTGGCAGCACCTGTTCTGGTTCTTCGGCCACCCCGAGGTCTACATCATCGCGCTGCCGTTCTTCGGGATCATCTCCGAGGTGATCCCGGTGTTCAGCCGCAAGCCGCTCTTCGGCTACCTGGGGCTGGTCGGCGCGACCATCGCCATCGCCGGGCTGTCGATGACCGTGTGGGCGCACCACATGTTCGCGACGGGCCAGGTGCTGCTGCCGTTCTTCTCGTTCATGACGTTCCTCATCGCGGTGCCGACCGGGGTGAAGTTCTTCAACTGGATCGGCACGATGTGGCGGGGCCATCTGAGCTTCCAGACGCCGATGCTCTTCGCGGTCGGGTTCCTGGTGACGTTCCTGCTCGGCGGGCTCACCGGCGTCATCCTGGCCTCGCCGCCGCTCGACTTCCACATCAGCGACACCTACTTCGTGGTCGCCCATTTCCACTACGTCGTCTTCGGCACGGTCGTGTTCGCCATGTTCTCCGGCTTCTACTTCTGGTGGCCGAAGATGACCGGCAAAATGCTCGACGACCGGCTCGGCAAGGCGCACTTCTGGACGCTGTTCCTCGGCTTCCACACCACGTTCCTGGTGCAGCACTGGCTCGGCCAGCTGGGCATGCCCAGGCGGTACGCCGACTACGGCGTGAACGACGGATTCACGACGCTCAACCAGATCTCCTCCGTCGGGGCGTTCCTGCTCGGGGCCTCGACGCTGCCGTTCCTCTACAACGTCTGGAAGACGGCCAGGCACGCGCCCAAGGTCACGCTCGACGACCCGTGGGGCTACTGCAACTCCCTCGAATGGGCCACCACGTGCCCGCCGCCGCGCCACAACTTCCTCAGCATGCCCCCGATCCGCTCCGAGCGACCCGCCTTCGACCTGCACTACCCCCGTGCGCAGGCCGAGCGGCCGCCCGTGGTCGAGCGCGAGGAGGCCGCCGAGGTCGAGCCGGCCAAGGCCCCAGAGGAAAACCCCGATTGATCATGAAATTTCGCCTATCTAGGGAGATCGGCGATGACAGGCACGAAAATCCCCTTCACCCCCGAGACGGCCCCCTGCGGGAAGAAGTCCGGCGGTGAGCGCCTCGTCGACGACGACGGCTACGGCCTGGTGATCCGTGACCAGCTCTTCGACTGCGGCTGCCGGAGGATCCGGCACGAGTACCACGACGGCAGCATCCACCTGTCCGCCATCCGGCACGACGGCAAGCGGGTGAAGGACCCGATACAACCCGACCACGGGAAGTGACGTAAATGATCGACGTGCTCATCGTCGGAGGAGGCGGAGCGGGCCTGCGGGCGGCCATCGCGGTCGCCGAGGCGGACAGCTCCCTCAAGGTGGCGGTCGTCTCGAAGGTCTACCCGATGCGCAGCCACACGGTCTCCGCCGAAGGGGGCGCCGCCGGGGTGATCGGCGTCGGCGACACGCTCGACGAGCACTGCTACGACACGATCTCCGGCGGTGACTGGCTCTGCGACCAGGACGCGGTCGAGGCGTTCGTGGCCGAGGCGCCCGAGGAGCTGATCCAGCTCGAGCACTGGGGCTGCCCCTGGAGCCGGGAGAGCGACGGCCGCGTCGCGGTCCGCCCGTTCGGCGGCATGAAGAAGATGCGCACCTGGTACGCCGCCGACAAGACGGGCTTCCACCTCCTGCACACCTTGTTCCAAACAACTCTGAAATATCAGGACGTCATCAGGTACGACGAGTGGTACGTCACCAAGCTCGTCGTCGACGACGGCCGCGTCCACGGCGTCGTGGCCGTCGAGATCAGGACCGGCCGCATCGAGACCATCGCCGCCAGGACCGTCATCCTGGCCACCGGCGGCTGCGGCCGCGTCTTCCCCTTCACCACGAACGCCGCCATCAAGACCGGCGACGGCATGGCCCTGGCCTACCGGGCGGGGGCGCCGCTGAAGGACATGGAGTTCGTCCAGTACCACCCGACCGGCCTGCCGTTCACCGGCATCCTCATCACCGAGGCGGCCAGAGCGGAGGGCGGCTGGCTGATCAACAAGGACGGCTACCGCTACCTCCAGGACTACGACCTCGGCAAGCCCACACCCACGCCGAAGCTGCGCAGCATGGAGCTGGGCCCGCGCGACCGGCTCTCCCAGGCGTTCGTGCACGAGCAGCAGAAGGGCCGCACGGTGGACACCCCGTACGGCCCGGTCGTCTACCTCGACCTGCGCCACCTGGGCGAGGACAAGATCGACGCCCGCATCCCGTTCGTGCGCGAGCTGTGCAGGAGCTACCAGAACCTCGACCCGGCCACCGACCTCATCCCCGTGCGCCCGGTCGTGCACTACATGATGGGCGGCGTCCACACCGACATCGACGGCGCCACCCCGATCGCCGGGCTGTTCGCGGCGGGGGAGACGGCCTGCGTGAGCATCAACGGCGCCAACCGGCTCGGCTCCAACTCGCTGCCGGAGTGCCTGGTCTTCGGACGCCGGGCCGGGACCGCCGCCGCCGAGTTCGCGAGGTCCCACCGGGACGGCGAGGCGTCGGCCGTACGGGCTCAGGGGGACGACGAGCGGCGGCGCTTGGAACGCGCGCGGGAGGGCAGCAGGACCGGTGAGCGGATCGCCGACCTGCGCGAGGAGATGCAGCACACGCTCGAAGGAGCGGCCGGTATCTACCGCACGGGCGACGTGCTGACCAAGGCCGTCGACGCGCTCGCGGAGCTGCGCGGGCGTGCCGAGGAGGTCCGCATCGACGACACGAGCACCGCGTTCAACACCGAGCTGATCAACCTTCAGGAGCTGCACACGATGCTGGAGGTGGCGCAGACGATCGTGGCCTGCGCGCTGAACAGGCAGGAGTCGCGCGGCGCGCACCAGCGCACCGACTTCTCCGCCAGGGACGACGACGCCTACCTCGCGCACTCGCTGGTGCACCGCGCGCCCGACGGCTCCCCGTCCGTCGGCCTGCTGCCCGTGACGATCACCCGCTGGCCTCCGGGAGAAAGGGTGTACGGCCGTGACTGATACCACCCAGGCGACGCGGACGATCAGGATGGAGGTCGCCCGGTACCGGCCCGGCGAGGACGACGAGCCGGTGTTCCAGGGGTACGACGTGCCGCTCACGGCCGACTGGGCTGTGCTCGACGGGCTCAACTACATCAAGGACCAGCTCGACGGCAGCCTGTCGTACCGCTGGTCGTGCCGGATGGGCGTGTGCGGCTCCTGCGGCATGACCGTCAACGGCGAGCCCAGGCTGACCTGCGGCACCTTCCTCACCGAGTACGGCGAGGGTCCGATCAGGATCGAGCCGCTGAAAGGCTTCCCGGTGATCAGGGACCTGGTCGTCGACATCGACGAGTTCCTGGCCAAGCTGTCGTCCGTGCGGCCCTGGCTGATCAGGGAGGGCGAGGAGCTGCCGCTGACCACCGAGTACGCCCAGACGCCCGAGCAGCTGGACGCGTACAAGCAGTACAGCATGTGCATCAACTGCCTGCTCTGCTACTCGGCCTGCCCTGTCTACGTGCTCGACCCCGACTTCCTCGGCCCGGCAGCCATCGCGCTCGCCCAGCGCTACAACCTGGACTCGCGCGACATGGGCGACCGGTTCGACGTGCTGAACCTGGAGGACGCCGTGTGGGGGTGCACGTTCGTCGGAGAGTGCACGCGCGTCTGCCCCAAGCACGTGGACCCGGCCGAGGCCATCCAGCGCTACAAGCTGACCGCAGCCCTGCGCTCCGTCCTGCCGTGGAGCAAGCGATGACGACCGCCTACCGGCCGCGGCGCGACAACCTGTGGTTCGTCCGCACCCGGCACTACACCTTCTTCGTGCTGCGCGAGCTGACCAGCGTCTTCGTGGCCTGGTCGATCGTCTTCCTGCTGATGTTCATCGACGCCGTGCGTACCGGGAGTCTCCAGGAGTTCGCCACGCTGGCCGGCCGGCCGTGGATGATCGCGATCAACGTGCTCGCCCTGGCCGCGACCGCCTTCCACACGATCACGTTCCTCAACCTCGCCCCCAAGGCCACCGTCGTCCGTCTGGACGGCTGGCGCGTGCCCGCCTGGATGATCCAGGGTGGCAACCACTCGGCCTGGGTGGTGATCTCCGTGCTGATCGCCTACTTCGTCCTGAGGTCGCCATGAGACGCACCCTGGAGCCGTACCTGTGGCTGCTCTTCAGCGGTGGGGGAGTGGTGGCGGCATTCGTGCTGCCGGTGCTCGTGCTGCTCTTCGGGGTGCTCATGCCGCTCGGTGTGGTGGACTGGCCGACGGCCGAGCACCTGCGCGCGCTGGTGGACAACGTGCTGGTACGGCTCGCGCTCCTGGCGGTCGTCGTGCTCTGCCTCTTCCACGCCGCGCACCGCATCAGGTTCACCAGCGAGGAGCTGCTCGGCATCGCGAGATTCGACCCGGTCATAGCGGTGATCTGCTACGGGGGCGCGATCGCGGGCGGGATCACGGCCGGGCTAATACTGTTTTAGGCACCGAGCCAGTGATGTACTAAATGTCCCCCTTTGATCACGTTTTACCAACGTACTTTACGTTTCGTTGACTTACCCTCTAGCGTCCGGCATTGCACACCCTATGGCCATGCGCCCGGACACCCCGGGCAGAGAGGGTAACTGGTGCCCAGCACGAAGCGCTTATTAGCAGCTTTCCCGGCGGTCGCCCTTCTCGGCGCCGCCCTGTCCGTGCCCACCGCTCAAGCGGCGTCGTCACTCACTGGGGTCGCGAACTACGAGCCCACGGCGGCGGACTACTACATCAATTACGCTCCGCCCGCGGTTGAGAAGGATCCGCAGGAGCCGTCGGTCAACGGCGGCAAGCAGCGCTCGCTCACTCCGGCGCAGAAGTTCGACAGGAAGTTCAGCAGCGGAAACCCGGCAGCCGGTCGCATCCTCGCCGCCCGCGAGAACCAGGCCATCAGGACCGGCCGCAACCCCGCTGAATGGATTTTCAAGAACTCCAAGCAGACCCGCACGGCCAAGTTGCTGACGATCCTCGTCGAGTTCAACGAGCAGGCCAACGACGACTTCTCGGGCTTCAACCGGCTGCGCACCATCGACAGCGAGCCCGACGACTGCGTGGTCGAGCCGGCCGGCACGCTCAAGAGCGGTCCCCTGCACAACAACATCCCCGACCCGGCCACGTTGCCGCACAAGGACAACAACTCCTTCTGGGTCAAGGACTTCAGCACCGAGCACTTCAACAAGATGCTCTACACCGACAAGGGCATCACCGAGCGCGTGCGCCCCGACCTGAAGGACCCGCGCGACGGCAAGGCCGGCATCGACATCTCCGGCTCCACCATGAAGAAGATGTACGAGGAGATGTCCAAGGGCGCCTACTCCGTCACCGGCTCGGCGGTCGGCTGGATCAAGGTCCCGCACTCCGAGGCCTGGTACGGCGCCGCGGCCTGCGGCGGCGCTCCCCAGGACATGTCCGGCCACCCGGACAACCCGCTCGGCGCGCAGCAACTGCCCATCGACGTGGTGGAGTCCCTGGCCAAGGCCCAGCCGGACTTCCCGTGGGCCGACTACGACCTCGAGGACACCTCCGACGCCGACGGCGACGGCAACTTCAACGAGCCTGACGGCGTGATCGACCACCTGGTGCTGGTCCACGCAGGCAAGGACAAGTCCTCCGACGGCGGCGCCGAGGGCACGTACGCGATCTGGGCCCACTCCAGCGCGGTCGCCGGCGGCTACAAGGTCCCCGGCAGCGACAAGAAGATCTCCAACTACATCGTGCAGCCCGAGGACTCGGGCGTCGGCGTCTTCGCCCACGAGTACGGCCACGACCTCGGCCTGCCCGACCTGTACGACACCTCGGGCGCGGCCAGCTCGGCCGTGGACTTCTGGGACCTGATGTCCAGCGGCTCCCACTCCGGCCCGATCTTCCAGTCGATGCCGTCGCACATGGGCCTGTGGGACAAGTGGGTGCTCGGCTGGGCGAACCCGAAGACGTTCAACCCGGGCGACGCCGCCAAGCTCGTCACGGTCGGCCAGTCCTCGCGCACGCCCAAGCTCACCGAGGACGGCGTCCGGGTGAACCTGGCCTCCACGCCGGTGAAGATGCTCGACGTCCACAGCGGCTCGAACGCCTGGTGGAGCGGCCTGGACCAGGATTGGGCCAACCTCACGCTGACCCGCGACCTGCCCGTCCCCGCCGGGACCGATCTCAAGTTGTGGATGTGGAACAACTACGTGATCGAGCAGGACTGGGACTTCGGCTTCGTCGAGGTCTCGACCGACGGCGGCCAGACCTGGACCCAGCAGAAGATCTTCGACGAGGCCGGCAGTGAGGTCAGCACGCCTGACGACTACCCGGACCCGAACAAGAACCTCAAGACCTTCGGCAACAAGAAGTACGGCCTCACCGGTGACAGCGGCGGCTGGCGGCACGACTACGTCAACCTGACCCCGTTCGCCGGGCAGACGATCAAACTGCGGCTGACGTACAACACCGACGCCGCCTTCCAGGAGCGCGGCTGGCACTCCGACGACTTCCAGCTCACCAACGGCGGGACGGCCGTGTGGAGCGACGACGTCGAGGGGGGCGACAACGGCTGGAAGGCCATCGGCGGCACGTTCACCAACACCAGCGGCCAGGGCTGGACCCGCAACAACGGTGAGCGCGAGATCTCCCGGTTCTACCTGGCCGAGTGGCGTAACTTCGACGGCTTCGACAACGGCCTGAAGTACACCTACGACACCGACTACTCCCGCGACGGGGCGTGGAAGGTGCAGAAGCTGGCGTACAACGCGCCGGGCCTGCTGGTGTGGTACCGCGACTCGACATACATCAACAACAACGTGAGCAGCACCCTGCAACTCCCGCCGAGCCTCGGTCCCAAGGGCAGCCTGCTGGTCGTGGACTCCCACTTCGACCCGCTGCGCCGCGCCGGGACCGCGGCCGAGAAGGACCCGACGCTCCAGAAGAACCTCCAGGGACGCGTCCAGTCGTCCAACGCCGCGTTCGGGTTCGGCAAGACGTACCCGTTCAAGGAGTGCCTGGAGGCGGCGGACGAGCCGTTCAGTACGTACTGCACGGACCTGCCCGCGCAGAAGGGCGTCCCTGCCTTCACCGACGCGAAGACCTGGTACCCGGGCCTCGAAGTGATCAACGGTGGTCTCTACTACCGCGACTTCGACGCCTCGGCGGTCGTGCCGTCGAAGGGCGACCAGGCGTACACCACCCGCGTGGTGCACCCGGACGGCACCCCCGCCACGGAGCTGTACGGCCGGGTGGCCGCCGGCTCGAAGCTCGGCACCGGCAACCCCGGTGACGAGGGCAAGGCGCTGGGCGTGCAGTTCAAGCTGGTGAGCCCGCTGCCGGGCAACCTGGGCGCCATCGTCCAGGTCGTGCCGCCGAAGAAGTAATGATCAAGGGCCGCCGGGACCTCCCGGCGGCCCATACCATTGGTGTCCATGAGCGAATTGCGCACCAAGGACGAGCACACCGAGGCGATCCGGAGGGATCGCAAGGTGGCAGTGGTGGTGAACACTCGCTCGCGCCGCGGCCGCCGCCACTACTTCGAGGTCATCGAGCAGATCCACAACCTCGGGTTCGAGCCGCTGGTGGAGCTGTCGGTCTACAACCCCAAGCGGCTGCGCGAACTGCTCGACACGGCCCTGGCCACCAAGCCCGACCTGCTCATCGTGGGCGGCGGCGACGGCACGCTCTCCTCGGCCGTGCGCCACGTGGCACACCGCGACGTCGCGCTCGGCGTGCTGCCGCTCGGCACCACCAACAACTTCGCCAGAAGTCTCGGCCTCCCGCTCGACCTGGCCGGGGCGATCAAGGTGTTCGCCACCGGCAAGGTGGCCGACATCGACCTCGGCATGGCCGACGACCGGCCGTTCGCCAACCTCGCCAGCTTCGGCGTCTCCGTCGAGGTGGCCGGCAGGGTCAAGCCGTGGCTCAAGCGGGTCGTGGGGCGCCCCGCCTACCCGCTGACCGCGCTGACCATCCTGCCCGGGCACACGCCGTTCCGCGCCTACATCACGGTGGGGGGTCAGCGCCACGAGCTGCTCACCCACCAGCTCAACATCGCCAACGGCCGCTTCCACGGCGGCTGGCAGGTGGCCAGGGACATCAGCATCGACAACGGCATGCTGGTCGCCTACCAGCTCGGCTCGGGCAAGAAGCTGCGGCTGCTCGGCGAGACCCTGATCAGGGCGACCACCGGACGGTGGCGCAGCCTCGCCGGGGGGCCGTTCGTGGTGGGGCGGGAGATGCTGCTGGAGACCGACCCGCCGATGGCGGCCGACGTGGACGGCGAGGTGCGGCTGCGCACCCCGATCAGGCTCCGCGTGGTCCCCAACGGCGTGCGCGTCATGGTGCCCGACTCCTTCGAGGACCGCTGATCACACCCCCGCCCGAGGTGCTTGGGGTCAGGAGTCGGCGAGTGCCCGGTAGGCCGGGGTGAGCGTTCTGGCCAGGTCGGCGGGTGGCGGGAAGACGCGCAGGAGCAGGTCGGGGGCGGCCGCCGCGGGGCGGCGTTCGGGCCGGTGCGCCGTGGCGCCAGGGGCGTAGAAGTCGGCCAGCCGGTCGGCGAACGGCACGTCCTCCACCTCCAGCCTGGGCACATCCTCCGCCAGCGAGCCGAGCAGCTGCTCACGGGTGCGCCCGCGCCAGGCCAGCACCAGGAACGGGTCGTCGTCGAACGACTCGGCCAGCAGGTAGAGCACCGCCGACAGGTGCTTGCACGGGAAGCCCCAGTCGGGGCACGAGCAGTTCATGTCGAGGTCGCGGGGGAACAGGTCGATCCCCAGCGCGGCGAACAGCTCCTCGATCTCCGTCGGCATCTCTCCCGCCAGCAGCTTGGCCCGATAGACGGCCTGCTCGGCGATCGACTCCTCGATCGCGGCCCAGCGCTGCTCGCCGTACGCCTCGATCCTGATCACGACCTCGTACGGCTTGCTCCGTGAGCCCTGGACGGCCGCCCTGACCTCCCCGGGAGACAGGTCGATCGACAGGACCTGACCCTGGCGGGCGTAGGCGCGGCCGCGCGTGAGGCGGCCCTTGTCGCAGATGCGCTCGAGGATGTCGATGAAGCGCCTGGACCACCAGGTGGAGCCGATGGTGCCCCGCTGGGTGCGGGCCTTGATGCCGCCCTCGACCTTGATCGGCTTGGCGCCGTCGAACCAGCCCCCGTCGTGCCCCCGCTGCCCCGGCTTACCGCGTGGCATCCTCAGCTCACCCCTTCCGCCGTGAGCCTGAACACCTCGCGCAACTCGTCGGTCGACAGGTCCGTCAGCCAGTCCTCTCCGGTGCCGACCACCCGCTCGGCCAGGGCCTTCTTGCGCTCGATCATCTGGTCGACCCGCTCTTCGAGGGTGCCCGCGCAGATGAGCTTGCGTACCTGCACGTTCTTGCGCTGCCCGATGCGGAACGCCCGGTCGGTGGCCTGGTCCTCGACGGCCGGGTTCCACCAGCGGTCCACGTGGATGACGTGGTTGGCGGCCGTCAGGTTGAGCCCCACCCCGGCCGCCTTCAGCGACAGCACGAACAACATCGGCTCCTCGTCGTGCTGGAACCGGTCGACCAGGCGGTCGCGGGTCTTCTTGGGCAGGCCGCCGTGCAGCCAGAGGACGGTGGTGTCGAGCCGCTGGGCGAGGTACGGCTGGAGCATGCTCCCGAACTCGGCATATTGGGTGAAAAGCAGAGCTTTCTCGCCCTCTGCCAGGATTTCTTCGGACAATTGCTCCAAGCGAGTGAGCTTGCCGGATCTGCCCGACAGGCGGGAGCCGTCCTTGAGCAGGTGGGCCGGGTGGTTGCAGACCTGCTTGAGCTTGGCCATGGCCGCCAGCACCAGCCCACGCCGCTCGATGCCCTCGCTGCTCTCGATCTTGGCCAGCATGTCGTCCACGACCGCCTGGTAGAGCGTGGCCTGCTCGGTGGTGAGCGGGCACCACTCCTTGACCTCCAGCTTCTCCGGCAAATCAGAGATAATCGATTTATCGGTTTTGACGCGCCGGAGGATGAACGGGCCGGTCGCCCGCCTGAGCGCCTGAGCGGCCTGCTCGTCCTGGCGGGCCTCGATCGGTTCCTGGAATCGGGTCCTGAACCGCGAGCGCGGCCCCAGCAGCCCCGGGTTCGCGAACTCCATGATCGACCAGAGCTCGGCCAGGTGGTTCTCGACCGGGGTGCCCGTCAGGGCGAGCCTCGTGCCGGTAGGGATGGACCGTACGGCCTGGGCCTGCAGCGTGCCGCTGTTCTTGATCGCCTGGGCCTCGTCGCACACGACCCTGCGCCACTCGTGCTGTTTGAGCGACTCCAGGTCGCGGTGGGCGGTGCCGTACGTGGTGATCACCAGATCGGCGTCCGGGATCAGGGCGGCGTCGCGCCCGCTGCCGTGGTGCACGTAGACGCGCAGGCCGGGGGCGAACCTGGCGGCCTCCCGCTGCCAGTTGCCGACGAGGGACATCGGGCAGACGAGGAGCGTGGGGGCGCCGGCCCGCTCGTGGACGAGCAGGGCCAGCGTGGTGACCGTCTTGCCCAGCCCCATGTCGTCGGCCAGCACCCCGCCCAGGCCCAGCTCGGACAGGAAGCTCAGCCACGCCAGGCCGCGCTCCTGGTAGGGCCTGAGCGTGGCGTCGAGCCCGGCCGGGGTCGTGATGGGCACGAGCCGCCGCTCGGCCTGGCCGGACAGCAGGTCGCCGAGCACGCCGTCGGCGTCGATCTCCAGCAGGGGCAGCTCGTCGTCATCCTGGACGATGTGGCGGAGCATGTCGGCGGCGGTCGCCTCACCCGTGCCGGCACCCTCCACGGCCCTGAGCGCGGCCTTGAGCTGCCGGTCGTCCAGCTCCACCCACTGGCCGCGCACCCTGACCAGCGGCACCTTCAGCCGGGCCAGCTCGGCCAGCTCCGCCTCGCTGATCGTCTCGCCGCCCACCGCCAGATCGACGCGGAAGTCGACCAGCTCCCGCATGCCGAACCCCTGGCCGGCGGCCGCCGCCTGCGTCTTGGTCCTGGTGGTCAGCTTCAGCCCCAGCTTCGTACGCCCGGCCCAGCGCGGCAGCTGCACCCCGAACCCGGCCGCCTGCAGCAGGGGCGCCGCCTGCCTCAGGAACCCGAACGCGCCCGCCGTGTCCAGCGCCAGCTCGCTCGGTCTGGGCCCGCGCAGGGCGTGGTCCAGCTCGGGATACAGCCTGACCGCCCGGCCCAGCCCGGCGAGCAGCTCCCGCTCGGGCCTGCCCGGCAGCCCGGTCACCTTCTCGCCGCTCCAGACGTGGGCGGCGGTGACGTACAGGCTGGGGTCGTCGGCGGCCTGCAACGCCAGCTCGACCCGCCAGTCGTCGGTGTCGGCGGGCTCCAGCAGGCGGAAGCACACCCTTGTCGCGCCCTCGGCTGATACGACCGAGTCGCGCCACCTCTCCAGCTCTCGGCGGAGGTCCGGGACATCGGGGCATTCCGGCGTGTCGCCGGTCAGAGCGGCCAGCCAGCGCTCGTGGAGCGTTCGGGGCCTGATGACCAGAGGCTCGGCGAGCGTCTGCCGGACGAGCGTGTCGGTGAACGCTTCGAGGGCCTCGCGGAGGACCTCCGCGGACGGCCGCTCGATGCGGGAGGTGCGGCACGCGGGCGGCATGGCCAGCGCCAGCTCCCGGAAATATCCGGCATCGGCCCCGGTCACCACGGGCCGCCACACGGCCCGCGCGTCGGCCCGCGGGACCGCCCACATGGCCATGGAGCCGCCGGACTCGCGCTCGGGCGTGCTCTCGGGCCCCGGCTCGGGGGCGCTCGCGCCGGGGACGAGCTGCGGGATGACGCGGCCCCGGCGTACCAGGTCGCGGGCGAAGCCG
>NZ_JBFAMX010000236.1:0-15311 GCF_040659615.1 Nonomuraea sp. NPDC049784 | reverse complement strand
AGCGCGGGCGACGCGCTGGTCACGGTGGCGCTGGCGAGCACGGTGTTCTTCGGCGTGCCCGTGGGCGAGGCCCGCGGCTCGGTGGCTCTCTACCTGGTCATCACGATGCTGCCGTTCGGGCTACTCGCGCCGTTCGTGGGGCCGATCCTCGACAGGTTCAGGTCGGGGCGGCGCTACGTGATGGCGGGCACGCTGTTCGGGCGGGGGCTGCTCTGCTTCGCGATGGCCGCCGCGGTGGGTCCAGGGGACCTGCCGACGCTGTTCATCGGGGCGCTGGGCGTGCTGGTGCTGTCGAAGGCGTACAACGTGTCGCGAGCGGCGATCATGCCGAGCGTGCTGCCCGCCGACATCACGCTGGTGTCGGCGAACGCGCGGGTGGCCCTGTTCACGTTAGTTTCCGCGGGAATCGCGGTGCCGGTCGGCGCGGGGCTGACCGCGTGGCTGGGCAGCGCGATGGTGCTGCGCGTCGCGATGGTGGCGTTCCTCCTGCTGGGAGTCGCCGCGGTACGCCTGCCGCGCCACATCGACTCGCCTGACCTGGAGGAGGAGGGCGCGGCGCCCCGGTGGCGCACCCTGCTCAAGGTGGGCCCCGCGGTCGCCGAGGCCGTCTGGGCGAACGTGGCGCTCCGGGTCTTCTCCGGGTTCCTGCTGTTCTTCCTGCTGTTCCTGGTGCAGGACAGGGCGGTGCCGTGGCTGACCGCGGGGGCGCAGGACCCGTTCTTCGACATTCCCAAGACGATCGCGCTGCTGGCGGCCGCGGCCGGGCTGGGCGGCCTGGTCGGCGCCGCCGTGGCCAACTGGACGCGTAACCACTCGCCGCAGCTCATCGTGCTGGTCACGCTGGCCGTGACCGTCGTGACCGGCATCGCGACCGCGGTCTTCTTCGGCCTGTGGACCGCAGTCGCCATCTCGCTCGTCACGGCTTTCGCGCAGGAGCTGGGCAAGCTGGCGCTCGACGCGATCGTGCAGCGGGAGATCGGCGAGGAGGTGCGCTCGTCCACGTTCGGCGTGGTGGAGGCGGTGCTCCAGCTCGCCTGGGTGTTCGGCGGCCTGGTCGGGCTGGTGCTGTCGCTGACCGAGAGCAGCGTGGCCGGGCTGGTCGCGCTGGCCGTCGCTTTGACGGCCGCGCTCGGCTGGTTGCTGATCGCCAGGAGGAAGCGCGTGCGCGCGACCGACGCCAAGCTCCGCAGGGAACGGGCCGAGGCCGGCGGGCACGACCCTCAGCGGGCCGACACCCTCGACCCGACCAAACCCCTCACCAACCCCAACACCTGAGCCGCCGTTTCGAGCACACCCGGCCCGCCGACGCCGGCCTGTGGAACGCGGTGACACGGCCGCGTGCCGGTGGGCCACAGGGCGCGCCGACGCTTGGTGACCGGTCTCGACGGCACAGCGCCACTGCGGGGGACGCGGCGACGCGGTGCGGAGTGCGATGCACGGCCTCAGGTGCGCGGCCTGGGCTGGGGTCAGGCGCGCAGCCTGCGGCAGTCTCTGGGGCGGCGACCGACGGTGACGTCGGACGCGCGGCCTGCGGCGGCCGCAGGCGCGGCAGCCTCAGGCGTCGAGGTCGTCGGCGACGGCTCTGAGCACCTGCGCGATCTTCTTGGCGTGCGCCGCGTCCGGGAGCTTGCCGCGCTGGTAGGACGTCGAAACGTCGTCGAGCAACTTGATCAGGTCTTCGACGATGACCACCATCTCGTCCGGCTTCTTCCGCTTGCCCTTGGGCTTGGTCTTGGCGAGGGTCGGCGGCTGTTCCAGGATCCTGACCGAGAGCGCCTGTTGGCCGCGACGGCCCTCGGCCACCCCGAACTCGACCTTCTGACCAGGCTTGAGCGGGGCCGCACCGGTGGGCAGCGCGGATGAATGCACGAAGACCTCACCGCCGTCGTCGCGGGTGAGGAAGCCGAACCCCTTGTCGGCGTCGTACCACTTGACCTTGCCACTCGGCACAGGGGACCTCGTTCAAACAGTCGAAAAGATGGATGGATGTAGGTTATGCCCCTGAGAGCGCCAGGGCGACCGGGTAAATCCCGAACAATTACCGGAGTTCATCATGCTTGCGCCAACCGGCGAACCAGGCGGGAAATTCGGTCAGGTCGGCCAGCGCCACGTCTGTTCCGTGTTCACGCAGCTCTCCCACCGTGTAGGGGCCGGTCGCGACTGTCACGCTCACGGCGCCGCCCGCACGTGCCGCCTCGATGTCCGCGACATGGTCACCAACATAAGCCGCCGCGCCGAACCGCGCGAGTGCGGAGCCCTTGGCTGCACCGAAAACCGAGCCGACCACTTCGTCCACGGCGAGGCCGAGAACTTTGACCGTGCCGATGGCGTCCCGCAGGTTCTTGCCCGTCACCACGATCACCCGGCCGCCACCGGCCCGTACGGCCTCGATGGCGTCGTACGCGCCCGCCATGGCCGTGTGCACCGGAACCCCCATTTCCGGATATATCTCCCTATAGAGGTCGGCGGCCGCCGCTACCTGCGCGGCAGGCACCCAGTTGGCCAGCTCCACCTCCAGCGGCGGCCCCAGCCTGCTCACCACTGCCGCCGAGTCAATGGGCACGCCCAAGCGCACCGCCAGCTCGTCGAAAACGGCGGCAATCCCCTCTCGCGTGTCCGCCAATGTCATGTCAAGGTCGAATCCCACCGAAGTCGTCACACGTGAAGGATGCCAAACGCCGCCCAAGCACACGTAACGGCGGTCCCCCACCGACACCCCTTGTTGTGGGACCGTAGGAATGGGATGAAAGGAATTACTTATCGGAGAGGAGCGGCTGTGACCGACACCCCCAAACCGCCGCACACCGGAGACCGGCTCGTCGCCTCCTCCGCCCCGCCGCGCCCCCACAGACCCGCCAGACCGGGCGGCCCTGCCCTGACGGCGTGGCACCGGACCGTGGGAGCCCTGGCCTACCTGGTGAAGGTCGCCTCCAGAGTGGCCGCGCTGGTCGTGGTGCTCTATGCGGTGTTCACGGTGTTCAACGCCAACGCCGCAAACGTCTGGTACCAGTTCGTGGAGTCGCTCGCCTCATCGTTGTCCCTGGGCCTGGCCAATCTGTTCGAGCTCGCCGACCCGCGCTGGACGACGCTGGTCAACTACGGCCTCGCCGCGGTCGTGTGGCTGATCATCGGCTCCGCGCTCGCGGGCCTGATCCGGCGCGCCGCGCCATGAGCGCAGCCCCCGCTACATGCGGCGGACCGCTGAAGGCGGCCCGCCGTTACGACTACTCTCAAGGCGGAGGTAACAGGATAGATATGACCAGATCAACCCGTGAGCGGATCATCGATGAGGCCCTGCGGCTGTTCGCCGAGCGGGGCTACTCCGCCACTTCCGTAGCGGAGATCGAGGCCGCCTCAGGGCTGTCTCCCGGCGCCGGAGGGCTCTACAGGCACTTCAAGTCCAAGTACGAGGTGCTGGCCGCGGCGATCAACGAGCACGCCACCCGTACCAGGAGTCAGGTGGCGGAGAGCCTGGCCGAGCTGAGCACCATGGAAGCGTCGGTGGATCTGGAGGAGCGACTGTCCCACGTGTGCCGCGCCGGGCTGGCCAAGGTGCGCGAGGAGTCCGAGCTGACCAGGGTGTTCTTCCGCGACCTGAGCCAGTTCCCCGAGCTGGTCGCCGTGGTGCGGGAGGGGCTGCTGCAGCCCATGTTCGACGCGATCGTGACCTGGTTCAGGGCACAGCCCGAGTACCAGGACGTCGAACTCGACTGGACGGGCATCTCGGCGGTGCTGGGAGGCTCCGTGGTGCACTACCGGTTGTTCCAGGAGACCGTGGGCGAGCTGCCCGGGCACGCGGAGAAGGACCAGTTCGTCGCCGCCTGGGTACGCCTGGCGGTCGGTCTGCTCCCCAGCCCCGCGCCCGTCAGCTGACGTCCAGCAGCCGATAGGCCAGCCACACTACGCCCAACCCGGTCCCGAGTATGAACATCGTGCCGCTGACGTCGTAGAACTGCGTGAAGAACGCCTGTACCCCCGGCTCGCTCCCCACCCGCAGACCCCCGATGAGCACGCCGCCCACCAAGTAGCCGAACAGCGGGGCGCCGACCCCGAGCAGCTTGTCGCGCAGCGTCCAGCTCTCGCTGAACAGCACGATCACCGCGCCGGCAGCCCACACCAGCACGGGGACCTCGAAGATCGCCACCGGCGGCAGATCGAACGGCAACAGCAACGCCGCCACCACCAAGATGACCATCGCGGCGGTTTCGCGCGGGTGCTCCTTGACGATGGTCCTGGCGTCCCTGCCGCCGGTCGCCATCGGGTTCGCGCTGGACATGGCCACCCTGCGCAGCCCCGCGAACGGCAGCCCCCGGCCCGGCCGCCTGCCGAGGCTCTCCTGCGCGATCCTCCGGTACGCCTGGACGCCCGGGGGCGCGTCACCGTCGTCCACGATCGTGGGGAAACGCATCGTGGAGGCCGTCTCCTGGCGCAGGGCCGACTCCTCCCCCAGCGTCCCTGGACGCTGCTCGGGCGCCGCGGCGCCTTGCGGCTGCCCCTCGGGATCGTGGCCGGTGGGGGGACCGTAAGTGGACGCGTCGCGCTTCGTGGGAACGCCGGCCTCGGCGAGCCTGCGGGCCTCGCGCTCCACCAGGGCCACCGGGTCGCCGAACCTGGCCAGCACCTTCGACACCTCGCGGGCGTTCTGGCTACCGCGCCGCTCGACCTCGATCCTGGCCCGCAGCCGCTTGGCGAAGTCGAGCCGCTGGTCGGCCCTGAGCACGCCGTGGGCGGCGTCGGCCGCCTTGGAGACGTAGTTCAGCACGAGCTGGTCCGCGCGCTCTATCACGTCTAGCAATGCTGCCCCAATCAGGGGGGACATACCATGGCATCGATGGAGTTCACGGAGTGGATCAGGGGGCGCACCGACGAACAGCTACGGGCGCTCGTCTCCGCGCGGCCCGAGCTGATCACTCCGGTGCCCGCGCATCTGGAAGGTCTGGCGTCGCGGGCGGGCAGCCCGTCGGCGATCGGCAGGGTGCTCGACCGGCTCGACCGTTTCACGCTCGCGGTCGTGGAGACGCTGGCCGTACAGGACGGGCCGGTGGCCAAGGAAAGGCTGCGCGAGCTCGTGAGCGCTGCCCTGGGCGGCGCCGGCCCAGAGCCCGACGCCGGCACTGCGGGCGGCGGGGGCGATGCCGAGCCCGCGCTGTCGGCGGCTCTCGACAGGCTGTGTGACCTGGCGCTGGTCTATGGGCCCGATGACGCGCTCGACCTGGGCCCCGGCGTGCGCAAGGTGCTCGACGACCCGGCCGGGCTCGGGCCGCGGGCGGTTGACGCGTTCCGGCATCACCCGCCAGAGCAGCTCGACGAGATGGCCGACGACATCGCGCCGGGCACCCGGGGCTCCGGCAAGGAACGGCTGGCGGCCGCGCTGGCCGAGCCCGCCGCGCTCATCGGGTCCGTCTCGCCCGAGGCCAGGGGCGCTCTCGACCAGCTCGCCTGGGGCCCGCCGACCGGCCGCGTGCCCAACGCCAGGCGCGAAGTACGCGTGGCGTCCGCCCGTTCGCCCATCGAGGAGCTGCTGGCCAGAGGGCTGCTGGCGGCCACAGGTGAGGAGAGCGTGACGCTGCCCCGCGAAGTGGGGCTCTACCTGCGTGGCGGCCGGGTGCACCGCGGCCTGCTGGCCGTTCCCCCGCCGCTCGAAGGGGCCACACGCGACAAGGACCTGGCCGATCGTACGGCGGCCGGGCAGGCGTTCTCGTTCGTCAGGTCGGTCGAGGAGCTGTGCGATCGGTGGAGCGTCGATCCGCCGGGCGTGCTGCGTACCGGCGGCCTGGGCGTGCGCGATCTGAAGCGCACGGCCGGCGAACTGGACCTGCCCGAGTGGGTGGCGGCGCTGGTGATCGAGGTCGCGTACGCGGCCGGGCTGATCGCGGCCGGCGGCGGCGTGGACGGCGAGTGGCTGCCCACCTCCGGCTACGACCTGTGGCGGGTGAGGGCGACCGCCGACCGGTGGGTCGCACTCGCGACCACGTGGCTGCACATGGACCGCGTGCCCGGCCTGGTCGGTGAGCGGGACGAGCGTGACAGGCCGCTCAACGCCCTGCACACCGACCTGCGCCGCGCCTCCGCGCCCGGAGTCAGGGCGGCCACGCTGGGCGTGCTGGCCGCCGAGCCGGGCCTCGCGCCCTCACGTGACTCCATCCTCGAACGGCTGACGTGGGAGCAGCCGCGCCGCCGGGGGCCGCTGCGCGAGCGGCTCACCGAGTTCGCGCTGCGGGAGGCCGAGCAGGTGGGCGTGACGGGGCTGGGTGCGCTGTCGGTGCACGGCCGGGCGCTGCTCGAGGGCGGCGACCCGGCGGAGGTGCTCGCGCCGCTGCTGCCCGAGCCCGTCGATCACGTGCTGCTCCAGGCAGACCTCACCGCCGTCGCGCCCGGGCCGCTCACGAGCGAGCTCAACCGCTGGATGACGCTCACCGCCGACGTGGAGTCGAAGGGCGGTGCGACGGTCTACCGGTTCAGCGAGAGCTCCATCCGGCGGGCGCTCGACGCCGGGCACGGGGGCGAGGAGCTGGTGTCGATGCTGGCCCGCCACTCGGCCACGCCGGTGCCGCAGGCGCTGTCGTACCTGGTGACCGACGTGGCCAGGCGCCACGGCCGCATCCGGGTGGGCACCGCGAGCGCGTACATCCGCTGCGACGACCCCGCGCTGCTCGACCAGATCACCGCCGACCGGCGCTCCGCCGCACTGCGGCTGCGCCGGCTGGCCCCCACCGTCATCGCCTCCCGCTCGTCCAGGGCGGCGCTGGTCGACTCGCTGCGCGCCATGGGGTACGCGCCCGTGGCCGAGTCGCTCGACGGCGATGTGATCATCTCTCAGCTCGACAGCCGCCGTACCGAGGGGCCTGCGCCGGTCCGTACCGTCGCCGCAGGCAATGGGCTGGATCCCGAGGTGGCGACGGCAGCCGTGCGTGCTCTGCGGGCCGGCGACGCGGCGCACCTGGCGCGGCGCGAGCCTGTGGAGGCGCCGGGGGGGCAGGTGCCGCGCGGGCCCGCGACGGCCACCATCTCGGCCCTGCAGGATGCGATCAAGCAGGGGGTACGCGTGTGGATCGGCTACCTCGACTCACAGGGCAACGCGACCTCGCGCATCCTGGAGCCGGCCCGGATGGAGGGCGGCTACCTGACCGCCTACGACGAGACCCGAGCGGCCGTCCACCGCTTCGCCCTCCACCGCATCACCGGAGTCTCCGGCCTCTGACCCGCCTCCTGCGCCGCGCCCCGGCTGCGCCGTCCACCGGGGCTACCTCCCCGCGACGTGCGCCCGGCCCATCGCCAGCTCGCCTGTGAAGAGCCCCTCGTGCGCCATGCCTCCCATCGAGCGCGCCGCCCGCGCGGCGCGTCCAGCGCGCCACGGCCTCTCGTGCCGTCCAGTCCTGCGGCGGTGCCGACGGTCCGGGCAGGGAGACGGCGGCAGCCAAGCGGCGCAGGGTGCGAAGCGAGCCGGGTCAAGGGCCCGTGGCGGTGGTGGCGGCCAGGGCGATCAGTGTGCGGGCGTGGGCGTCGTCTCGTTTGCCGGCCTGTCTGAGCAGCAGCGCCAGTGACCCTCTGGCCACCCTCGCCGCGGACCCGTCGCCGGATGCCAGCCGTCGCAGGAGCCGCACCGAGTCGACCGGGTACCGGACGGACAGCCCGCCGCCCAGCGCCACCACCGCCGCCAGGGCCCGGGGGTCCCCGGGATCGGCCGCCCAGTCCAGCGCGAGCCGCAGCGCCTCAGGGGCGAGCGTGTCGTCGGCGCACATGTACGACAGCGCGTTCGCCGCCGCCAACCGCTCCGCGCTCCCGCCCCGCGCCCACACCTCCAGGAACTCCTCCCGAGCTTCCTGCAGCGAGTACGCCGCCAGCGACGCCACACCCTCCGAAGCCAGCGCCGACGCGTCGAGCCCCTCCAAGGCCAGCGACCGGACCCATTCGCGCAACGGCTGCCACAGCCAGAACCCGTACCGGCCGACCAGTTCGGCGAGCACCTGATCCCGGTGGTGCGGCACCAGGAAGCCCACCCGCCCCTCATGGGACCCGATCAAGGGATGAGGACTTCCGACCGGCTGCGGCCCGCGCTTCTCGTGCGTCTGGCAGATCCGCTCGAGCCGGGCGAACTGCCGCTCGAAGACCGGCTCGGCCACCCGGTGCAGGAACGCCAGCGCCGCCGCCTCCCGCACCTCGTGCAGCGGCGGCTTGGTGTCGAACCAGGCCGCCACCTCCTCCCCCACCGGCCCCTCATCCCGCACCAGCCGCGAGGCCAGGCTCACGACCTCGGCCGGCGTCGGCAGGACCAGCGCCAGATCCCGTGCCCGGGTGATCTCCTCGGAGGTCCGCCCGGCGCGCACGTCGTACGTGCTGAGGCAGAAGTCGAACAGCTCCCCCGGGTCCGGCGCGGACCACGGTTGCTCCACCTCGACCGCCTGCGAGGGCGCGCCGTTCCTGGTGATGACCAGGTAGGAGCCCAGCTCGGCCAGCTTGCGCGCCAGGTTGACCAGCTCGAGCCTGTCGGTGCTCTCCGCGATCCAGTCGTGCACCAGGTACGCCCTGCCCGGCTCGTAGTCGGCCTTGGACAGCAGCTCGGCGGTGGTGCCGGCGGGCGAGAGCACGGTGATCGCGCCGTCGGCCAGGGACATACGGGAGAGCAGCGCGATGGCCCCTAGCCGTTTGCCCATCTCCTCCTCGCCCACGAGCACGAGCAGGTGGCGGATGGCGAGCCGACGCACGGCCTCGGGGAAACAGTCCGGCTCCAGGTAGGAACGCAGGAGCGCGTCGGCCTCCCGCCTGTTGAGGTCTCTGGTGACCGGCGCGGCAACCGACCGCACGTAGTCGGAGATGGTTATGAGGCGCTGGCGGAGCGTTATGTCGTCGAGATCGATCTCGCCCAATTCAGGCGTTTCGGTCACGAAAGTCACCCCAGGGTTGACTGGAAACTTTTCTACAGAAAATATCTTCGCCTAACAAGTTTTTTCGTTCAATACAAGGCGGTTGCGCAGCGTGACGAAGCCGCTCCGACCAGGCTTTTAGCGCGAGACTCGCAGCCGGGGCCGCTGTCGCGGACACGTCGATCATGCCCTCCGTTGCTCTTGGCAGGCCCTACGGCCGCTGGATCTCCCACCATTACATGATCTAGGCTGACAAGAAAACAAGAATAGCTATAGAGGGCGATTGTCGCTATTTACCCCCCATCCGGGCCCCGCCGACTGGGGCCAGTCAAGGGTTGACTCCACAACCTCGATCGCATCAGGTTGGGCATGTGATGTCCGAGCAAACGCTGGGCCGGTTGGCCGAGGAGTCATGGGGCCGCTTCGATGACCACGACGCGGTCTTCTACGAAGGGGTCTGGCATCGCGGCCACGCGCTCGCCGAGCGGGCGCGCCGGATGTGCGGCGGGTTCGCCGAGGCGGGGATCAGGCCCGGCGACCGGGTGGTCGTGATGATGGCGACCTCGCCCGAGGTGCCGCTGGTCTACCAGGCGCTCTGGGCCGCGGGCGCGGTGGTGACGCCGGTGGTGTTCCTGGTGGGCGCCGAGGAGCTGCGGCACATCCTGCTCGACAGTGGCGCGTCCGCGATCGTCACCTCGCCCGAGCTGGCGGAGACCGTACGGGCCGCCGCCGTCGATGTCCCGATTTATGTGGACACGAGCGAGCTGGAACGGGCATCCGAACGCGGCCCGGTGACCAGGGATCCGGGTGATCTGGCGGCGCTCATGTATACCGGCGGCACGACGGGCAAGGCCAAGGGCGTCATGCTGAGCCACCAGGGACTCTGGAAGGTGGCCAAGGACGTCTGGGACATGTCCCACCAGGAAGGCAAGAATCGCGCCCTCCTGCCCGTACCGCTCTCGCACGCGTACGGGCTGATCATCTCGGTCGCCTCGATGCACGCCACGGAGCCGCAGCAGGCGGTGCTGATGCGCTGGTTCGAGCCGAAGGCGTTCCTCGAGCTGGCCGCCGAGCAGCGCGTCCAGTTCGGCACCGTCGTGCCCACCATGATCCAGCTGCTCCTCGCCGAGCCGCTCGAGTCACACCCGCTGCCCCACCTCTCCTACCTCACCTGCGGCGCGGCACCGCTCGGGAGGGACGTGCTGGAGGAGTTCGAGCTCAGGATGCCGGGCGTGCAGATCCTCGAAGGGTACGGACTGACCGAGACCAGCGCCGTCACCACGTTCAACCCGCCGGGCAGGCGCAAGGCGGGCAGCGTCGGCCTGCCGCTGCCCGGCTACACGATCACCATCCGCGACGGCGACGGCGAGGCGATGGAGGTCGGGGACGTCGGCGAGATCTGCGTCTCGGGGGACTCGCTGATGCTCGGTTACTGGGGCGAGCACGAGCCGGACCCCGAGGGCACCGCGCTGGCCGGCGACGAGCTGCGTACCGGAGACATCGGCTGCCTGGACGACGACGGCTACCTCCACATCGTCGACAGGAAGAAGGACCTGATCATCCGCGGCGGCTTCAACGTGTTCCCGCGCGACGTCGAGGACGCGCTCAACCGGCACCCCGACGTGGTGATCTCGGGCGTCGTGGGCCGGCCGGATCCGCGCGTCGGCGAGGAGGTCGTGGCGTTCGTCCAGCTCAGGCAGGGAACGTCGGCGACGGCCGAGGAGCTGATCGAGTGGGCGCGCGAGCGGGTGGGCCGGGTGAAGTATCCGCGCGAGGTGAGGTTCGTGGACTCGGTGCCGGTCACGAGCGTGCTCAAGCTCGACAGAAAGGCTCTACGCGCGCGGCTCTAGCCCAAGGCGGGCAGGGCTTCGGGATCTATGGTCAGATCGCACACTGCGGTCAGGCGCGTCCCAATTCCGTGATAAGTGTTGACCTGTCTGGAGGTGAACATGAGCCAGGAAGATCAGTCGGGCTATCCGTACCAGCCCTATGGCGCCTCCTACGGCGAGCAGCCGCCGCCGCAGTACGGCTATGGCTATCCCCCGCCTCCGCGCAACGACGGGCCGAGCGCCAACGCGATCGTCTCGCTCGTGCTCAACCTTCTCGCGCTCGTCTCGTGCTGCAACGTCCTCGGCCTGCCCGGCGCGATCCTGGCGGGCCTGGCGCTCGGCAGGGCCCGCACTGAGCCGCAGACCGCCCGCACGATGGTCATCTGGAGCTGGGTCCTGTTCGGGGTCGGCTTCGTGCTGGCCGCCGCCGTCTTCCTCTTCCTGGGCCTCGCCGGCTATCTGGACGACCGCACCTGAGGTCTGCCACGGCACTTCGGCGGCAGGGCCTTGGACTAATCCGGGCTCGCGGGTTGTTGGAGTCTCGGAGCGGGGCAGCCGGGATCAGGAGACGATGGTCCTGTTGCGCGAGGCCCCGTACGAACCCACGGAGAAGTCCCAGTGAGCGATGGACCGCTGATCGTCCAGTCAGACAAGACACTGCTGCTCGAAGTCGATCACGAACGGGCGGGCGACTGCCGTAAGGCGATCGCGCCGTTCGCCGAGCTCGAGCGCGCTCCAGAACACGTACACACCTACCGCGTCACCCCCCTGGCCCTCTGGAACGCCCGTGCCGCGGGGCACGACGCCGAGCAGGTCATCGACGCGCTGATCAGCTTCAGCCGCTACCCCGTGCCGCACGCGCTGCTGGTGGACATCGCCGAGACCATGGCCAGGTACGGCCGGCTGCGTCTGGAGAAGGACCCGGGCAACGGCCTGGTGCTGACCTCCACCGACCGGGCGGTCCTGGAGGAGGTGCTGCGCTCCAAGAAGATCCAGCCGATGCTGGGCGAGCGGCTCGGCGCGGACTCGGTCGTCGTGCACCCGAGCGACCGTGGCAACGTCAAGCAGGCCCTGCTCAAGCTGGGCTGGCCGGCGGAAGACCTGGCCGGCTACGTGGACGGCGAGCACCACCCGATCAAGCTGCTGCAGGACGGCTGGGCACTGCGGCCTTACCAGCGGGAGGCGGCGGACGCGTTCTGGAACGGCGGCTCCGGCGTGGTCGTGCTGCCCTGTGGCGCGGGCAAGACCATCGTCGGCGCGGCCGCCATGGCGCACGCGCAGGCCACCACGCTCATCCTGGTGACGAACACGGTCTCGGCCCACCAGTGGAAGACCGAGCTGCTCAAGCGCACGTCGCTGACCGAGGACGAGATCGGCGAGTACTCCGGCTCGAAGAAGGAGATCCGCCCGGTCACCATCGCCACGTACCAGGTGATGACGACCCGGCGTAAGGGCGTCTACTCGCACCTGGAGCTGTTCGACGCCCGTGACTGGGGCCTCGTCGTCTACGACGAGGTGCACCTGCTGCCCGCGCCGATCTTCAGGATGACCGCCGATCTGCAGGCCCGCAGGCGCGTGGGGCTGACCGCGACGCTGGTGCGCGAGGACGGGCGCGAGGGCGACGTGTTCTCGCTGATCGGGCCCAAGCGGTACGACGCGCCCTGGAAGGAAATGGAGAACCAGGGCTGGATCGCGCCCGCTGACTGTGTGGAAGTACGCGTCACGCTGACGGACGAGGAGCGGCTGGCGTACGCGATGGCCGAGTCCGAGGAGCGCTACCGCTTCTGCGCCACCACACCGTCCAAGACGCACGTGACCGAGGCGCTGGTCCGCCGTCACCTGGGCGAGCAGGTGCTGGTCATCGGCCAGTACATCGACCAGCTCGACGAGCTCGGCGAGCACCTCAACGCGCCAGTGATCAAGGGCGAGACCAGGGTCAAGGAGCGCGAGCGGCTCTACCAGGCGTTCCGCGACAAGGAGATCCAGGTGCTGGTGGTGTCGAAGGTGGCGAACTTCTCCATCGACCTACCGGAGGCGGCTATCGCGATCCAGGTGTCGGGCACGTTCGGCTCACGCCAGGAGGAGGCCCAGCGGCTCGGCCGGGTGCTGCGGCCCAAGGCCGACGGCGGGGGCGCCCGGTTCTACACGATCGTCAGCAGGGACACGGTGGACCAGGAGTTCGCTGCGCACCGGCAGCGGTTCCTGGCCGAGCAGGGGTACGCGTACCAGATCATCGACGCCGACGACGTGTTCGGAGAGGTGTAATGCCCGGCCGCTCGTCTCGAGCGGCCAGGCATGTTCAGCGTGGTCTCACGTCCACGAGACTCCTCGGGCCGAAGACAATCGAACCACCCCCCTCACCTGCGTACTATCACGCCGCCTGCGACATACCCCCATGATCCGACAAACCCACCTGATATGCCCGAATTTTTCGGTATTACCCGTTGGTTAACCTATCGGTGGGTTCACTGCGGCAAGGCGCGATCCGGCTCTTACCGCACCATCAGGCCACCGAGGAACAGCACGCCCTCCGCGACGACCCAGGAGACCACGCCCGCGCCCATGATCCGCCCGAACGTACGCGGGTCGTTCCTGGACCACGGAAGGAGCCAGGCGGCCGCCGTGCAGCCGACGGCGAGCACGGCGAACAGCCCTGACGCCGTGGAGACCGTACCAAGACGCTGGGAGCACGTCGAAGCGGACTCGCCGCCCGTGCAGAACGCCTCCAGACCCCAGCCCGCGAACACCGACAACGTCCAGAGGGCTGCGAGCAGGAGGCTCGCGATCGTGGGAATGATCGGCGAGAAACGCAGCTGAATCCGCGCCATCACCAATCCCTACCCCTCCCGGACAACCGCTACTCGCCCGCCCCGCCACACGGCCGGGCACACCCGGGAAATGCTTTGGAAGCCACCCGGCGTCGCGACTAGACTGGCCGATTCGCTGCCTTAACCACCTCCGAATACCACCCAGGGAGGCTTTCGCGTGCCCGGACACCAACTCGCCCCTGACATACCCTCCGACGTGCTCGCCGCCGAGCAGGCGCACCTGGCCCAGTCCAGGGCCGCGCTCAAGGCCATGCGCGCACACGCCCAGTCTCTGTCCGCGGACGCGGCGGGCGACTGGGTGTCGCAGCAGATCCTCCAGGCCCTCCTCGACCAGCGCGTGGCCGCGCTCGCCGACCACCCGGACACACCGCTCTTCTTCGGCCGCCTCGACCGCACCGAAGGCGACGACCTGCCCAGCACGATCTACGTCGGCCGCCGTCACGTGCACGACGGCGGCAGCAAGCCCCTGGTCATCGACTGGCGCGCCCCCGTGTCGCGCGCGTTCTACCAGGCCAGCCCCACCGACCCCATGGGCGTCGGACGGCGGCGCCGCTTCGGCTACCACGGCGGCGCACTGACGGCGTTCGAGGACGAGCCGCTCGGCGACGGCACTGAGATCGGCCCGTCGAAGATCCTCACCGACGAGATCGAACGCCCCCGAACCGGCCCGATGCGCGACATCGTCGCGACGATCCAGCCCGACCAGGACGAGATCGTCCGCTCCACCCTGGCCCAGACGGTATGCGTCCAGGGCGCGCCAGGCACGGGGAAGACCGCCGTGGGCCTGCACCGGGCGGCGTACCTCCTGTTCACCCACCGCGAGCGCCTCGCCAGGGCGGGCGTCATGATCGTCGGGCCCAACCGCGCCTTCCTCTCCTACATCTCTTCCGTCCTCCCCGCGCTCGGCGAGGTCAAGGTCGACCAGACCACGGTCGCGGGACTGCTCGGCGCGCACGCGGCGCCGGAGGACCCGATGGTGGCGGCGATGAAGGGCGACGCCAGGATGGCGGCGGTGCTCGAGCGCGCGCTCTGGCTGCACATCGTGAAGCCCGAGGAGGGCGTGGTGTTCACCAAGGGGGCGTACCGCTACCGGGTGGCCGACTACGAGGTACGCGAGATCGTGGCCTCCTTGCGCGGCACCACGCGATACAACCCAGGTCGGGCGGCGCTGGCCCAGCGGTTGGCTCACATGGTTCTGGTACGAATGGAGCAGCGCGGCGAGTCGCCCGATGACCGGGTTCAGGACGCCGTGGCCAGGTCGAAACCGGTGAAGCAACTCGTAGATACGGTCTGGCCCAAACTAACGCCAGAACAGGTCCTTTATCGCCTGCTCGCAGATCCGGAATTTCTCGCCAAAGCCGCTAAATCTGATTTGTCGCCAGAAGAGCAAGAACTGCTCATTTGGCGGAAACCGTACCGCGGCTGGAAGTCCGCCAAATGGTCGGCCGCGGACGCCGCTCTCCTGGACGAGCTCGGCGACCTGATGGAACGCACCGCGTCCCTGGGTCACCTGGTGGTGGACGAGGCCCAGGACCTTTCCGAGATGCAGCTGAGAGCGCTCGGCCGGCGCTGCCGCAACGGCTCGGCCACCGTCCTGGGCGACCTGGCCCAGGGCACGACCCCGTGGTCGACCAGCTCCTGGGAGTCGGTGCTCGAGCACCTGGGCCAGCGCGAGGGCGAGGTGACGGAGCTGACGCTCGGCTTCCGCGTGCCGCGGGAGGTCCTCGACTACGCCGCCCGCCTGCTCCCCTCCATCGCCCCCGAGCTGGCCGCTCCCCGCTCGCTCCGAC
>NZ_JBFAMX010000235.1:0-15324 GCF_040659615.1 Nonomuraea sp. NPDC049784 | reverse complement strand
CGGTCGCGCCCTGGCGCAGCGATCGGACGCCCGCCGCCGAATTGGCCGTCTACGTGCTGTGGTCGGCGACCGTCCGCCCCGCCGGGTTCGTCACCCGGCCCGCCGTGCTCATGTCCAAGCACTGGATGGACAAGGTGTGGAGCTGGGACCACTGCTTCAACGCCATTGCCCTCGCCGAGGGGCTGCCCGACCTGGCTTGGGACCAGTTCCGCCTGCCCTTCGACCACCAGGACGCCGCCGGCGCGTTGCCTGACTCCGTCACCCACTCCGAGATCCTCTACAACTTCGTCAAGCCCCCCATCCACGGCTGGGCCCTGCGCCACCTCCCTCCAGCGCCCGGCACCTACCCGCTACTGGAACGCTGGACCGCCTTCTGGCTCGACGCCCGGCGCGCCCCCGGCCGGGAGCTGCCGCACTACCAGCACGGCAACGACAGCGGCTGGGACAACGCCACGACCTTCGACCCCGAGCGGGTGGTCGAGACCGCCGACCTGGCCGCTTTCCTCGTGCTGCAGCTGCGCGAGCTCGCCCGCCTCGCCACCGACCCGGACACGTCCGCCCGGTGGACCGAGCAGGCCGACCGGATGCGTGACGCCCTCCTCGCCGAGCTGTGGGACGGCGAACGGTTCGTCGCCCGCGGCGCGCTCTCGGGCCGTACCTGGACCAGCTCCAGCCTGCTCGACCTCATGCCGATCGTGCTGGGGGAGGAGCTGCCGCACCCCGTCCGGGCGGCGTTGGCCGCCCGGATTGAGAGGCACCTGACCGCGTTCGGCCTCGCGACTGAGCTGCCTGCCTCTGAGCACTACCAGGACGACGGGTACTGGCGCGGCCCCATCTGGGCGCCCTCGACCGTCCTGATCGAGGACGGTCTGCGCCGCGCCGGATACCCGGACCTGGCCGACGAGATCAGCGCCCGCTTCCGCGCGTTGTGCGAGAAGTCAGGATTCGCCGAGAACTTCGACGCACGCACGGGGGAGGGGCTCCGCGACCGCGCCTACACCTGGACAGCGAGCGCCTACCTCATCCTCGCCGCCGCTCACGAGCGGCGAATCGGAACCGGCGCGGTCATCGGCCCCAGAGCCGCCACGTCTGGTTGAGAGGACTGGCCTGGCCCGCCGGGTTGCAGGTCCATTGGTGGATGGGAGCCCGGGCCGCTGTCGAGATGGCGCTGACGTCGACGCACTTGCCGCTGTGGCGGGCTACGAGCTGGTAGTCCCGGGGGTCGTTGCCGGCGTAGGTGACCTTGCGCAGGGTGAACTGCTGGTTCTGGGCTCCGCCGCTACACGCCCACTGGCGTACCGGGGCGCCGTCGGCCGTGGAGGTCGCGCTCACGTCGAGGCACTTCCCGCTCTGCTGGTTGAC
Organism: Nonomuraea sp. NPDC049784; assembly: GCF_040659615.1. Taxonomy (NCBI): domain Bacteria; kingdom Bacillati; phylum Actinomycetota; class Actinomycetes; order Streptosporangiales; family Streptosporangiaceae; genus Nonomuraea; species Nonomuraea sp. NPDC049784. Next base: position 13,962 of record NZ_JBFAMX010000235.1, on the reverse strand, counting down.
CAGCGTGTAGGTGTCGGCCACGCCGGCGACCGGCCGGAGGTTCCACAGCTGCTGATCGCCGCCCTCACAGAAGAACTGCTGCTGCACGTTGCCATCGGCCGTGCTCAGGTTGGTGTTGTCCAGACACTGCTGGGAGTGCTGCGCGACAGCGACGGACTGGAACCCGCCGTCGGAGGGCGGCAGCAGGGTGATGGTGAACGTCTCGTCGGCGTCGGTGTGCGGCAGGTTCAGCGCGGCGCCGTTGCCGGACAGCGTCAGGACCGTGTTCTGAACGGTGATCGGCCCCTGGACCGCTCCGCCGCCGTTGTAGGGGATGCGCTGCACGATCGCGCGGACCTGGTTGTTCTGCACGATGTCACTGGTGGTGTCGAGCCGCCGGAGATTGACGGCGATGTTGCCGGTCGTACCGCCGCCGCCCACGAGGATCCTGGCCGTGCCGGTCGCCTTGGTGGCGAAGGCGTCGTACGACGAGCTCGGGGTCACTGAGACGGTCTGACCGGTCTGGGAGGCGTAGAAGCGGTAGACCCACCATTCGCCTCTGGGCAGGTGCTGGCCGGCACTGTTGCGGACGAGCAGGTTCGCCAGGTCGTTGTGCAGGTTGCCCGCGCTCGCCCAGTTCGCGCGCAGGCCATCGGCGCCCGCCCGCTCCAGCCGGGCGATGTACCACGCCCCGTCTCCCGGATTCTGCTCATTGGATGCCGCGTATTCGTTGATCTGGTACGGGCGCGTATGCGGGATGCCGCGCGCGTCGAGAGTGGTGTTGGCGGCAGCGACGTTGGCCACCGGGTCACCGGGGAGGGAGTGCCAGCTGACGATGTCGGGGACCACGTTGTTGGCGCGGACGAAGTCAAGGTAGGCGTTCCACCAGGCGTGCGCCGTGGAGGGGACACAGGCGCAGCTGGGACCGACGATCAGGTGGTTGGGGAAGGCGGCGCGGATGCGCTGGTAGCTGCGCCGCCACAGCTCGAAGTACTGGGACTGGGAGCGGTTCCAGAACAGGGAGAGGTTCGGCTCGTTCCAGATGTCCCACTGGACGGTGATCCCGGCGGCCCGCACGTCGTTGATCAGGCGGGTGAGGAAGGCGTCGTAGTCGGACCAGTCGCCGTTGTCGCCGGGAAAGCGTGAGATCGGGTACCCGTCCGCTCCCCACAGGTCGTGGGGGAGGATGATGAACTGGCCGCCGAGCGCGATCGTCCGGCGGGCCTGGGCCAGCGTCGAGTTCCATCTGCGCTCGTAGGCGCCCGACACCCAGCCGCCGGGAGAGCCGAGCTGGGCGCCGCCGGCGCGCATGTACCGGAACTTCACGTCGCGGAAGAAGTGGTCTGCCGGACCTGAGGCGTTCTCCGTCATGCCGTAGATCCACCCGGACGCGCGGTAGGTCGGGGCGCCGCCGGTCACGGCGAAGTCGACGCTGATGGATTCGTCAGCAGCGTGCGCCGGGACGGCCGGGAGGATGACGGCGATGAGCATCGCGACCAGGAGCCGGGTGGCGAATGTGAGCCGTCTCCTGAGCTGCTGTTGGGTGGTCGTCATCATGGGTGGCTCCTCCGGGAGTGGGGGGTTGGAGGCAGAAGGACCACGAATGTGCGACTCGTCCTGCTGAACGAGAGGCCGACTCACTGCTCGAATCGATGAACCGATTCGAACACATGGATTTGAAGCTCAACAGGGTCTTGAACCCGGATAGGGGGTCTTACGAGAGCTCTTGAACGAATCGATTCGATCGGATCGTAGATCTCTCGACAGAAACGTGTCAATGGCGTGTCAGCGGAATGACTTTCACGTTGCGCAGCGAGCTTGATCGGAAACGCCGGGTTGGAACCACCAAGGCCGACGGGTGCTGTGGGTCGTGGAAGATCTGCTGGTCGGCGGCGCGGGGTCGGCCGGTTCCGGAGTTGCGGTTGTAGCGGGGGAAGGCGCCGCTCGAGATCTGGACGCACGCGCCTACCTCGCCGAAATCGCCCAGTTGTCCCCCGCCACCCGCAAGGTCAGGCGCGCCGCCATCGACGCCGCGACCACGCACCGCGCTGAGGAACCTTCACGACCAAGAGCGACCTCTCGCGCTGCGATGAAGATCATTCAGCGGCACATCGCGTCGATGAGATCCGAGAAATGCGGGAACTCTGCTCGTGCGGCAGCCACGATCTGGGCGGGGGAGCGGCGGCGGCCGGGTGCGTGTCGCTCGGCGATCGTATGGAAGGCCTCGTTCGGCTGCGTGGGGGAGTCGGGGTCCGCGAAGGCCTCGGCGGGGCCCAGACCGGCGGCGAACAGCCAGAGGAGGCCGCCGAGATCGCGGGCGATCACACCGCGCTCACCCTCGGAACCGATATAGACGACGGGCTGGTCGGTGATCGCCGCATCGGGCCGTACCAGCCAGAAGCCGATGTAGTCACCCGATCCGGTCGTGCCGAAGAAGCGGAACTCGCTGCCGTCGACCTCTTGGTTGCCGGTCCACAGGCGGAACCACCACGCCGTCCGGTCGGGCTCCTCGAACTGACCGTATGGCTCGAAGTCACAGCCGCGGGCCTCGTCGGTCTCCTCGTCCCACTCCCACTCGAAGCCGACCTCGGCCACCTCGGCCAGGGCAGTGGGCAATGCGAGATCTCCAGGTATGTCCGCCACCCCGAAAGATTAAACGATCACTGGAAGCTGCTGCAGGAAACGTGGTGATTCGAGCGTGGGAGGTGCGAGCCGATGGTCAGCCCTCGATCTGGAGGCCCGGCCGGGCGTGCGCGGCGAAGAACCCCAGGACGGCATCCGCGATCTCGCCGGGCTTCTTCTCTGGCGCGAAGTGGTCGAGCGTACGGAATGTCGCGCCCTCGGAGCGGGGAATCGTCGCGGCCAACCGGGTGAGGGCGACGGCCTGCCGGCCGGTGGCACGCCCCTTGCCGCGCATGATCAGGGTGGCTGCGGCGATCTCGCGGTAGTCAGCCAGCCGGCCGTCGAGTCGCCCCACCTCGACGTGCTCGCTGATCGCCTGGGGCATGAGCGCGAGGTTCTGCCGCATCTCGGCATGGGGGATCGCGCGCCGCAGGATGATCCGGAGAAGGCGACGCGGAAGTCGTCCCGTCTGATCTGGGTTGGTCCCGCGGGCGAAGGTGATGAAGGCCTCGAAGTCCGCGCCCTCGGAGACTTCGTGGCGCGCTCGATCGATCCAGTCGACCGGAATCGACCCGCCGACCGACACGCCGGGCTCGTAGACGGCGACCGCGTCGAACGCCGGATTGCCGCACGCGGCTCGCAGGGCCACCAGTCCGCCGAAACTGTGCCCGAAGATCAGCCGCGCGCCGGTCTGCGCGCGCACCGCCTCGATGTCCTCGCACTCCCGCGCGATGCCGTACCGGTCGCCCTGCGGGCCGCTGCCGCCACGGCCGCGCCGCTGCACGATGTGCACAGTGTGCCGGGCCGCCAGGAGCCCGGCGAGGGCGGTGAGGTCGGAGGCCACCGCGAGCGCTCCGGGGACCACGATGACGTGGGGCCCGTGCCCCGCGCTGAGGTACTCGACGGGCGTGCCATCCGCCGACGTCACCATCCGAGTGGCCAGATCAGACATGGTGCTTCCTCTCTCGTCTCGCTCGTCGCCCGAGCGATGCTTACAATGTACGCAGCAGTGTCGGATCAAAGGCGGGCAGCGCATCGCAAGGTAGTGCGCTTCATGTGTCATCGCAGTACATGGGGTAGTGCGGTAGCCCGCTGCTGCGCCGACCGCACTAGTACACCTGGAGAGTCATGACGGATCGAGCGCTCTACCTGCGCATCGCCGACGAGATCGCCGACGACATCCGGAGCGGGCGACTGGCGGAAGGCCGGCCGGTGCCGTCCACCAGGCGGATCGTCCGGGACTGGGGTGTCGCGATGGCCACCGCCACCAAGGTGATCGGCGCCCTGCGCGCAGCGGGCCTGGTGGAGACGATCTCCGGCAGTGGAACCATCGTGCGACGGCGGGACGAGCAGGCCGCCGGGACGGCCCACCACGTGACTACCGGCAAACGGGCCCGGCGCACCGGGCTGACCCAGCGGGACATCGTCGAGGCCGCCGTGCGGATCGCCGACAACGATGGGCTGCCGCTCGTCACCATGCGGCGAGTGGCCGTCTCCCTGAACGTCTCCACGATGGCGCTCTACCGCCACGTCCCCAGCAGAAGTGACCTGACACTGCGGATGACCGACAGCGTGTTCGCCGGAACCAGGGTGCCGGAGATCCCGATCACAGCCTGGCGGCGACGTCTCGAGGCTGCCGCACATCTGTTCTGGACCGTCTTCAGCCGCCACCCGTGGGCCGCCGAGGTGTTCTCGCTGAGCCGCCCGCAACTCATACACAACGTGCTGCCGCTCGCCGAGTGGTCGCTCAGCACGCTACGAGCGATGGGTTTCGACGCGCACGACATGGTGTGCGCGCACATAAACCTGTTCGGGCACGTGCGCAGCATGGCGCTGGTCCGTCTCGCGGAGGCACAGGCGGAGGAGGACACCGGGGTGTCGGCGGACGACTGGATGCGCCTCCAGGGCGACGGCATGCGGCGGTGGTTGTCGTCGGCTGGACTCGGCTACGTCGCGCGGGAAAAGTTCGACTTCGACCTGGACACGGTCTTCGAGTACGGGTTGCAGCGCATGCTCGACGGCATCGACGCCCGCCGCCGCGCTCTCGGGCTGCCGGGCTGACGCGCGGCCGAGGTGTTGGCTACCGCCCCGGCTGCGAGATCGCCGGCGGCAGGGTGACGGCGTTGGTGCCAACCTCCCGTGCGCCCTGGCCGGGCCAACGTCATCCAAGTCCACGGCCTTGGCTGACATCGTCATCGACGGCCGTTACAGATACGTGAGCAGGCGGCCGGCTGCCGATGAGGGGAGTACCGGATCGGCGGATGAGAGGAATGCGGAGCACGAAGCATGCGCCACCGTCGGTCGAGTCCTCGACGTGCAGGGTGCCGTGGTGGGCTGCGGCGATGTCGCGGGCGATGGCCAGGCCCAGGCCGGCGCCTCCGCGGTCGCGGCTGCGGGCGGTGTCCAGGCGGGCGAAGCGCTGGAATATGCGTTCGCGGTCGGCCGGGGGGATACCTTGCCCGTCGTCGGCCACGGTCAGTTCCGCATGGTCGCCTGCGCGGCGCAGGTCCACCTCCAGCCTGTGTGTGGCGTGACGGCGGGCGTTGTCCAGCAGGTTGGCGAGCAATCGGGCTATCTGCCAGGAGGCGGCTTCCACCGTGACGGCGGCTTCGAGATTGAGCCGCACGTCATAGCTCTCGGTCCACCGAGCCGCCACTGTCTCGACCAGGGTCGTCAGATCCACTTCCTCCAGCCTTCTGCCGAGGTCGGCCTCGAGAGTGGCGAGCAGGAGCAGGTCATTGATGATGTTCTCCAGCCGGTTGAGGTCGTCCGTCACGTGGTTCAGCAGATCGGGCAGGTCGACGTCGTCCGGGTGCAGCCGTGCCTCCTCCACTTGCACGCGTAGCGCGGCGAGCGGCGTACGCAGCTCGTGTGAGGCATCGGCGGCGAACTGCCGTTGCCGATCCAGCAGTTGCTCCGCGAACAGGGCGGCGTAGTCGACGTTCTGTCTCATCAGGCTCTCTTTCCAGACGCGCCCAGCCGGGCTTATGGATCCATGGCTTCGTGCAGGCTCCGGCCCGTACTTCGACCGGCCGGAGCAGCCGAATCTTCGAGGGGAAGGCACAGGACGAATCTGGCGCCGCCGGTCTCGGACCCCCCGGCATGCAGGCTGCCGAGGTGCGCCTGGGCGATGTCGCGGGCGATCGCCAGGCCCAGGCCGGTGCCGGTGTGGTCGAGGCGGCGGGCGGCCTTCAGCCTGGTGAAGCGCTGGAAGATCCGTTCTCGCTCGGATTCCGCGACTCCTTCTCCGTCGTCGGTGACCGTCAGTTCGGCGTGGCCGCCGTTGCGGCTCACCCGTACCTCGACCAGGTGCCGGCCGTGCCGTTGGGCGTTGTCCAGCAGGTTCGTGAGCACCCGGCCGATCCGGATCGGGATGGCCTGGACGGTCACCCCGGACTCCAGCCGGAGTTTGACCGGGATGCGGTCGGTCCTGCGGGCGATCTCGTCACGAACCAGTTCGGCGAGATCGACACGCTGCGGCTTGATGGGTGGGCCGGCCTCCATCTCGGCGAGGACCCGTAGGTCGGTGATGATCGCATCCAGCCTGTCGATGTCTCTGAGCGCCCGGGCGAGCAGGTCGCAGAGGTTGGTCTCATCGGGATGCAGGCGGGCCTCCTCCAGTTCCGCGCGTAGCCCCGCGACCGCCGTACGCAGTTCGTGCGAGGCGTCGGAAGCGAATCGCCGCTTCTTGTGCAGTTCGCGCTTCAACTCGCGCATCTTGCCGGAGGGCGTTTGGATCGCTGACGCGGTCCGGCCGTCACCAGATGAGTGCGGAACCTCGCAGTCATACAGGGGCGTCGGGCGTGCCGTCACAGCACGTACTCCTTCCATTGCATTCACAGTCCGTGCGTCACCTGAAAACCGCTGTGGGGCAGGTACTGCACGCCGTTGACGTCGATGTTCGATGCCGCTGCCATCGCCTCGTGGTCTGGCTCGCCGAGCGTGCCGACCCGATCAGGCCAGGCTGCCGATTACCACGATCTTCGTGGCGGATCTTGTCGGTGGGACATCTGCTTCCGTTCGGCTACCAGTTAAGACAGGACAGCCTTGCGGTCTGTGACAGCTCTACGACGAGCGCATTCTCGGGCCGCGTTGTCACAGATCGAAATGCTGCCCTGTCTTTCAGACGAACCGGACATTGCGAAGCGACAGGAGCGAGACCTTGCCACCACCCGGCACCACCATCCGAATCCGAGTCCGGATGAGCGCTCGCCCCATCGACGAGCCGCACCGCGCTTCGAGCCAGCTCGAGCTGCTGTTCGATCTCACTTTCGTGGTCGCGGTCGCCAGTGTCACCGCTCAGCTCGCGCACAGCATCGCCGACGGTCATGGCCTGGCCGGGTTGCTGCCGTTCCTTCAGGTGTTCTTCTCGATCTGGTGGGCGTGGATGAACTTCACGTGGTTCGCCTCGTCGTACGACACCGACGATGTCGCCTACCGGCTGCTGACCATGGTGCAGATGGCCGGCGTGCTGACCCTCGCCGCAGGCGTGCCCGCCGCGGCCGGTCACTCCGACTACGGGATCATCACCCTGGGCTACGTCATCATGAGGATCGGGCTCGTCGCCCAATGGCTGCGGGCCGGTCTCGAAGACCCGGCCCGGCGGCGTACCGCCCTGCGCTATGCCGCCGGCATCAGCCTCCTGACGATGGGCTGGGTGCTTCGCTTCCTGCTCGCGGAAACGGGCGCCCTGCCCTCATTCTCCGGACTGCCGCTCATCGTGTGCCTGGATGTCCTGGAACTCGCGGTGCCACTGTGGGCGGAACGGCCCAGGGCCACCACCTGGCACCCGCACCACATCGCCGAGCGCTACGGCCTGTTCACGATCATTCTGCTCGGTGAGAGTGTCCTGGCCGCGAGCAGGGGAGTCGCAGGAGCGCTTGAAGCGGGCGAGATCAGGGTGCCCTTCGTCGTCATCGCCGGCTGCGGCCTCGTCCTGCTGTTCGCTCTTTGGTGGCTCTACTTCCTCGTACAAGCCGGGCAAGGGCTCAGTGACCGCCGTCATCGGTCGTACCTGTGGGGATACGGTCACTACGGCATCTTCGCGGCTCTGGCGGCCCTCGGCGCCGGGCTTGAAGTGGCGGTGGAGCAGAGCGGGCGCGAGGTGGAGGCGTCGTCGTTGGCACTCGGTTACGCGGTCGCCATCCCGGTCGGTGTGTTTCTCGCTCTGCTGTGGGCGGTGCACGCGCTTGTCGTCGCAGAGGCGGTCACCTATCCTGCGGCGGTCCTAGGCTGCGTCACCCTCATCTTGTTGCTGCCACTCGCGACGCCCTGGACCGGCATGGCCGCCGTGGTCGCGGCGATCACGGCCATCTGCGTTCTGCTGCTGGCCGTCACGATCATGACTGCAGCCGCTGGAGCGCGTCGTCAGGGCCCGCAGCCTTCCAACTCGGGCTAGACCACACCCACCAGTCTGAACAGCGCGACGCGACCCAGGGGCCTCGTACGGGGGCGATCGCGCACCGGCATGGACGCCACAAATCACACCGCTACCCGGTCTTGCTTCCGCAATGGCTTTCACTGATGCGCCAAAGGCGCACCATGCACTCGCCAGAGAACCGGATCGCCACGTCCGTCCTGGTCATCGGCACAGGAGGAGCGGGGCTGCGGGCCGCCATAGAGCTCGCCGAGCGCACGCCTTCGACCTGAAGTCCGCAGCGCTCGCCGCCCGCGCGACGGTCGAGACGGCACTTGAGCGTCGCGAGACCCGCGGCTGCCACAACCGTTCCGACTATCCAGATCTCGACCCCGCACTGCAGGTCAACCTGGTGTGGTCCGGCCCCGGATCGGTGGAGCGGGAGGCCATCCCACCGATTCCCGTCGAGATCGCGGCGCTCATGCGCGAGGTCTCAACCGCCGGAAAACTCGTCGAGTAGCCCAGCTCGGCGCCGCGCAGGCGGCTCCGTCCTGCTCGCGGGAGTCGGTCATGGACGTCACGCGTCCACCGGTTCCGGAGCAATCTCCTTCGATTCGGCATCGTCGCAGGTCAGTGGGTATGTCTAGACCGGACATCGAAAGAATTTCACGGCGACTGTCACAAGCCCGGAGGCTGCCCTGTCTTAGCTGGCGACCGGTTGGCACATGGGTGCCCCGGCGGACAGAAAGGATTTGCCATGAAGCTCGTCGTAATCGGCGGGACCGGCCTGATCGGGTCGAAGGTCATGGCGAAGCTGGGTGAGCACGGTCATGAGGCGGTGGCGGCGGCGCCGAGCACCGGTGTCAACACCCTCACCGGCGAGGGGCTGGCAGAGGTGCTGGCGGGCGCGTCGGTGGTGATCGACCTGTCGAACTCCCCCTCCTTCGAGGAGGTCGCCGTACGGGAGTTCTTCGAGACCTCCACCCGCAACCTGCTCGCCGCGGAGGCCGCGGCCGGCGTCGGCCACCACGTCGCGCTGTCGGTGGTGGGAACGGAGCGGCCGCCCGGCAACGCCTACTTCCGGGCGAAGATCGTGCAGGAGCAGCTGATCGAGAAGTCGTCGATCCCGTTCTCGATCGTGCACGCCACCCAGTTCTTCGAGTTCGTCCGGAGCATCGCTGACGAGGCCACGGACGGCAATACGGTGCGGATGGCGCCCGTGCTCTTCCAGCCCATGGCGGGCGATGACGTCGCGCAGGCGGTCGGCCGGGTCGCGGTGGGGACGCCGTTGAACGGCATGGTCGAGATCGGCGGACCCGAACAGTTCCGGATGGATGAGTTCTTCCGCGACGTGCTGGCCAGCTGGGGCGATCCGCGCGAGGTTGTCACCGACCCGCACGCGCACTACTTCGGAGCCGAGGTGCTCGAGCGGTCGCTGGTGCCGGATGACGGCGCCACCCTCGGCCAGATCCGCTACCGCGACTGGCCCGGCCGGCGCGCCCCGCGTCCGTCCTGAGCGCGGACGGGCTGTTTACACCGTGACGACAGGCGGACTGCGGGCGACGCAAGCGCCTGCTTTGACCGCGTTGGCGACGGCCGCCGAGTTCGATGATGTCGCCGGCTGGACCGCCGACGCCATCGAGCACCTTGGGAAGCGGCACGCCATACCGGCCACCTGTCGCGGCAGCGCGAGTCCGGCCGCACTGACCTGGCTGGCCGAGGCATGCGAGCCGTCGGCCGGCATGCCGGACATCCCACGTAAAGCCACGTATGGAGGAATGATGAGCGCTCCGAGCGGCGAGGACGACTTCCTGTATGAGCTCCAGATCGAGGTCGAGGCGGAAGTGACCCTGGTCGAGGCGAGCCATCCGGAGGCGGCCGCCGGCCTGCCGGTCACCGAATGGCTGTTCGATCCGACGGACGTCGAGCGAGAGGAAATCGGCCTGCGGGGTCTGCTCGACGCGGTCGAGGCGCTGGAGGACGGCTCCCGGCCCGACGATCACGGTGCGTGACATGTCCGAGGCATCACTCGTCCGGGCCCGACTGGCCGCAGTGGCAGGGATCGACACCCTCGAAAGCCTTCCCAGCCCGACGCCATTTCGGCCATGTGCGGGGTTGGACGGAGGTCGCCCGGCCGTGTGACGGATCGTCGGCCGGCGGTGAAGAGCCGTCGGCCGGCTGCGAATCGATGTGGATAAGTTGACGCCAACGCAGTGAAGGCGTGGGTAAAGATGCATGTGGAATCTCTGGAGCAGGCAAGCGCACTCGAACGGGCTGCTGCCGCCTTCGTCGAGCTGCGTCCGCGCCTGTTCGGCATCGTCTATCGGATGCTCGGGAGCGCGGCCGAAGCCGAGGACATCCTTCAGGAAGTCTGGTTGCGCTGGCAGAACTCCGACCGCGCAACCATCGAGAACCCCTCGGCCTTCCTGGCGTTGATCACCACCCGTCTGGCCATCAACGTCGCTCAGTCCGCCCGTTCGCGACGCGAAACCTACATCGGGCCCTGGCTCCCCGAACCCGTCGACACCAGCCTCGACCCCACACTGGGCGCCGAACGGGGCGAGGCGCTCGAACTCGCCTTCCTGCTGCTGCTCGAGAGGCTCACCCCCACCGAGCGGGCCGCCTATGTGCTGCGCGAGGCCTTCGTCTACCCCTATACGCAGATCGCGGACATCCTTCAGGTCACCCCCGTCAATGCCCGCCAACTCGTGAGCCGCGCCCGCAAACGTCTGACCGCCGCACGACGCGAGCCCATCGACAAGACCGAACATCGACGCCTCCTGGCGGTTTTCCTGGCCGCCGCTCAAACCGGAAACGTCGCCGCTCTCGAGGGCCTCTTCGCCGCGGACGTCGTCAGCTCCTCCGACGGCGGCGGCATCAGAGGGGCGGCGCGATTCCCCCTCCTGGGCAGCACCCGCGTGGCGAAGTTCCTCGCCGCGTACGCGCCACGGTTCTGGCCGGGTACCGAAATGACGTGGGTCGAAGCGAACGGGCGCGCCGGTGTGCTCGTCCCTCGCAACCGCACCGACGTCACCCTTCTCACCATCGAGGCCTCGCCGCAGGGCATCCACCACGTCATGTGGATCGTCAACCCGGCCAAACTCGGGGCGTTCGAGCGGTCACGCTCCCAGGGGGACGCCGGCACATCTGACAGGGGCTAGACGGTCGCCTCTGGTGATCGCCCCGGGGACGTCACAACAAGACCGGCTGTCCGGTCTTAACTGCCGACGCCGAAAGAACAGAGGACATCGTGCGGACGACCCCGTTGGCCGGTTGCCATGCCGGCACCTCCACAGCATGGAAGCAGGAGAAGCCGCGCCCCTTCTCCCAGCTGCGAGGGCGGCAGGATATGACCGAAGTGAGCGCCGGGACGCTGGCGGAGATGCTCGACGATGAAGAACGCGCCCGCATCGCGGTGCCGCGCGCCGGTCCGGCACGCCGGCCCGAGCCCGCCACTGGCCCGGCACACCAGCAGGCCAGGTCGAACCAGGCGATGATCGTCAGACACGACCGTGTCGCGCGCCGATTCGCCGCGGCCTGCGACATGGGGGGACACAGCGGCGCTGAAGGCGGTCCTGGCCGCCGATGCGATGGTCGTGAGCGATGGGGGCGGCAAACTGCGCGCCGCCGTACGCCCCACCTACGGCACGGACGCGGTCGCCCGGTTCGTCACGGCTTTGCTGACCGGCCAGCTCGGCACCGAGGTGGCCGTCGAGTCCGTGAACGGCCGGACGGGCCAGGTGCTGCGCCGGGCGGGCCAGGCCGTGGCGGTGGTCGGCGTGAGCGTCGCCAGAGCCGAGGTCACCGCCGTGTGGATCGCGCTGAACCCCGACAAGTTGCAGCGCTGGCACCGCCCATGACCAGCGTGCTCTCACCACAGGCGCCTCGCATGCCGTTGAAAGGTTTACCGGTGAACGACCCGACATTGTCCACGGAGCACGACTTCAGCGGCTCCGCGTTCAAACCGCTCTACGTCACGCGCGTCGCCGTGAGCGGCGGCAGCTCCGCCCACGGCCGGGCCACCGGCCGGGCCCGCTCCGCCGACGGCGCCCTCGACCTGGAGCTGCGGATGCCCGAGGAGCTGGGCGGCGACACCACCGGCCCCAACCCCGAACAGCTCTTCGCCGCCGGATACGCCGCCTGCTTCCACGGGGCCCTCAGCCTGCTGGCCCGCCGGCACCTCCTCGACCCCGGACCGATCACCGTGGAGGTCACCGTCGCCTTCGGCCGCGACCCCGCCGACGGCGGCTACCAGCTACGCGCCGACCTCGTCGTGACCTGGCCCGGAGTCGAACGTGACATGGCCACCCCGCTGCTCGCCCAGGCGACCGCGCTGTGCCCCTACGCCAAGATGACCCGCCAGGGAATCCCCGCCACCATCAACCTCGCCCCCGGTCCATGACTCCAGTAGACGCTGCGAACCTGTCCGGCGAACTGTCAGGCAGCCAGCTCAGCTCGCCGGCCGAAGGGCTGAGCCGTTCACTACCACCGGACACGGCAATGTTCTTGCCACAGGGGTGACCTGCAACGTCGACGTCGAGGCGGAGCCGGCCAAACTCGACACCAGCGGATGGCGCCCGTCGCGACCCGCGCAACTGCCCGAGTTGGGGCTGATGCCCTGAGCGGCCCTGTGCCGCGCCACGAGGAGGCATCGGCGGGGGGGACGGCCCGATCTGGGTGAGCAGGACGATGAGCCGGAGCATGCAGCAGGCGGCGCAATGGTCTCGGCGTCGAACACGACCGTGCGCCCGCTTCTGAAGAGGCCAGGACTGAGGGAGGCCAGGTCACCGATGATGCAGGCCGGCGATGAGACAGGTGCCGTCCCGGCCGGTGGCCCAAGCAGGGGTCAGGCCGGGGGAGAGGGCAGCAGGCGCGCGGCGGCCGCCCGCGCGGTGATCTCGCCCGCCGTGTAGTGCCAGATGATCCGGTACGCGTCCACGGTCTCCTCCGAGGTGAGGCCGGCATGGACGGCCGCGTCGATGATCTCCTCCGGGTACCACAGGGCGCGGGTGCGAGCTTGAGGCGCACCTCGACTACGAGGAGGAGCAGGTCGTGCCGCTTCTCAACGCGATGACCGACATGCCCGAAAACCTCTAGCGGCCTCGTGGCCGTCTTTCGGGGCCCTGCGGGGACCTTCCGTTATGGGCTGGCTCCTCCTTGTCCAGGTGTTGCGGGGCAGGGGTGCCGGCGTGCTGCGGTCCCGGCCATCGCCGCGAGGCGGCGGGCGAGCAAGGCGGCGGCCTCCCGCAGCTCCGGAGGCTCCAGAACCTCCGCCTCGAAGCCCAGCCGGGCCACGTGCATGGCGAGCCAGTCCAGGTTCTCCCCGCCGACGACGAGCACGCACCACCCGTCGCGATCGTCCTCGACGCGCCCCACCTGGGGCGGCACCAGCTCCCGCACCTGGTCGGGCCGGGCGTGCACCCGCACCCGGGCGAGATACCGGTACGGCGCCTCGGTCACGGACCGCTGCACGTAGGCGACCGGGTCCGGATGCTCCCTCGCCCGGAAGCGCCAGGTCGTCGCCACCACCTCGCGCATCCGGTCCAGCCGGAAGGTGCGCCAGTCGTCGCGTTCGACGTCCCAGGCCATCAGGTACCAGCGGCGGCCGGTGGCGACCATCCGCACCGGCTCGACCGTGCGCTCGCGCTCCCCGCCGTCGCGGCCTGCGTACCGGAACCGCACCCGTACGGCGTCGCGACAGGCCCGCGCGAGCGTCACCAGCAGCTCCGCGTCGATCTCGACCCCGGGGCCGACAAGGGTCTCGGTGGCGCCGTGGACCGCCCGAACCTCGGTGCGCAGCCGGGGCGGCATCACCTGGTCGAGCTTCGCGAGCGCCCGCAGTGCCGCCTCGCCCGCCCCGGCGACCGTGCCCCCCGACGCCAGCCGCAGGGACACCGCCGTCGCGATCGCCTCCTCGTCGTCGAGGAGCAGCGGCGGCAGCCGGGTGCCCGCGCCGAGCTGGTAGCCGACGCCGACGCCCGCCGACGCGAGCACGGGGAAGCCGA
>NZ_JBFAMX010000234.1:0-15325 GCF_040659615.1 Nonomuraea sp. NPDC049784 | reverse complement strand
GGCTCCTGTGGCGGGGGCCCCTCCGGTGGGGGCCGCTGCGGTGGGCGGTGCTCCGGCAGGGCCAGTGGCTCCGGTCGATGGCGCTCCGGTCGGTGCCCCTCCGGTGGCCGGACGGTTTGCGGGCACGGTGCCAGGAGCCGTTGCTCCGGCCACCTGCGCCGCGCCGGCGGGTTGCGGGCCGCTAGCCGATTGCGGCCGTACACCGCCCTTGGAGTCCCCAGCCGGACGGGCATCTGGCGTCGCGTCCCCGGTCGGTCGGGCATCCGGCTTCGCGTCCGCGGCCGGCTGGGGCCCGCTGGACGGCTGGGGGCGCAGGCCGGGCTTGGTGTCGGACGTGTCAGGCGGGTCTGTGGCCGGCGCGGAACCATCCTGTACGGGAGTGACCACCGTCCCCGTGACATCCGGGTCCGCCGGCTCCTCCGTTGTGGGCGGGTGCCCGATGTGCAAGGTGGCAGGCAGCCGGACGACCGTCGTCGTGTCCGCGTCCGGCTCCGTGTCCTCCGAGGTGTCCTCCGAGGCCGAAGGCGAGCTCTCCGAGGAAGCGGACTCGAGCGTCAGCCTAGGGATGACCCCGGTAGCCTCCGGATCGAAGGGCACGTCTGACTCCTCCTTGTCCCCGTGCACATCCGAGGAGCTTTTAATGCCATCGCCGTCCCGTTGCGTCACGTTGACCATCATGAGGCCCCGGCCGACTCCTGGGTTACAGCCTGCGTTCCTGTTTCGCCGCCCCTGAGAATTTTGCGTAGATTCCCAAAGATCAAAAGCCCCATGAGCAGCTCGCTGAAGAGCAGCCCGTACCCCACCGCGTTGACCCCGGCGTACGGGAACAGCACCACGGTGGACACCAGCACGAGCACGGCCAGCCCGATCTGCACGGTCGCCAGCATCCGCGCCCGCGACTGCGCCCGCAGCGCGCTCAGATAGACCTCGATCAGCACCCGCGGCAGCACGGCCAGCGACATCAGCCGCAGCAGCGTCGTGCCCTCCTCCGCGAAGGAGGACCCGAAGACGGTCAGGATCAGCGGCGCCGCGAGAATCGCCACCACGATGATCGGCGTGACGATGAGGAAGGCCCGACGCAGCGCATGACGGCAGTTCTCGGCCAGCCGGGCACGGTCGAAGGAGCCCTCGACGGTGAGCGACACCGCCATGTTCATGGCCAGCAGCTCGATCATGCTGGCGAGGGTGTGCGCCATCGAGAAGCGCCCGAACGTGGCCTCGCCCACCTGGGTGGCCACCACCACGGGCACCAGGTAGACGATTCCCAGGATCGACAGCGTCCCGGGGAAGTCCCCGGCCAGGAACCTTCCAATTTCGCGCAGCCGGGGCGGCTCCTGCGCGGCGTCCGACTCCTTGACGTGCCTGGGCACCACGACGCCGAAGATCAGCCAGTTGACCGGGATGAGCGCGAGCGCGGTCGGGATGACCCACGAGACGAAGATCCCGCCCGACGGCAGCGCCCCGGCCAGCGCGACCAGCAGCCCCATCTTGACGACGCCGAAGACCAGGTTGTTCATGGGCACGAACGGCGCCCGGCGCAACCCGGTCAGCACCACGTCCTGCAGCGTGAAGACGGCCCACACCAGCACGGACCCCAGGAAGAACAGCCCGGGCCAGAAGCCGCTGAGCACCGAGTACGTCTTCCCCCACATCGGCAGGGTCAGCAGGAACCCGAGCGCCGCGACCCCGCCCGTGGCCGCGGCCAGGCCGTACCCGCGCAGGACCAGCTCGGGCGTGCGGCGGCCTGCCACCGGCAGGAAGCGGGCCAGCGCGCCCACGAACCCCAGCGCGGTCAGCGACGCGAACAGCCGCATCGCCGTGATCACCGCCTGCCCGCGGCCGAACTCCTCGGGCGAGTAGTGGTGTGCCGCCAGCAGCCAGTAGCCCATGCCGAGCACGCCGGTGACGACGGTGTTCGCCATGAGCGCGTAGCCCTGGCGGAACAGCGGATTACGCAGATCGCCGAGGATCCTGCCCCAGACGCTAGACATTTCCGCGCACCCGCTGCAGCCCGTACCTCGTCCGGCGCACGACCGCGTACCCCTTGGTGAGGATGCGCTCGCGCAGGTAGATGAGAGGAACGGCGGTGCCTTCGACGGCGCGCTTGAACATGGTGATGGTCGTGCCCTTGCCGACCGTCAACCGGGGGATGGCGAGCATGTCGTGGCGGTCGGCGGCGATCGTGTTGCTCACGGCGCAGGCGGCGAAATATCCGGCCTTGCGGACTTCCTGGCGGACGCGGGCGCTGGAGTAGCCGTAGGGGTAGGCCATGGTGGCGACCGGCGCGCCGATCTTCTCCTCCAGCAGGCCCTTGTTCTTGCGCAGCTCCTGCCGGAGGTCCCCGGTGCGGAGCTGGTCGAGCTGGGGATGGCTGTGGCTGTGGCCGCCGATCTCGATGCCCGTCTGGGCGGCCTCGCGGGCCTGGCCCCAGCACAACATCTTGTCGAGGGGACGGCCCGCCGCGTCCTTGCCCGCGTCGGACACCCAGCCGCTGGTCAGGAAGACCGTGGCAGGGAAGTTGTAGCGCTCGAGCAGGGGCAGCGCGTCGGTGTGGAAGTCGGCGTAGCCGTCGTCGAACGTCACCACGATCGGCTTGTCGGGCATCGAACGGCCGTTGTTCTTGTTCAGGGAGGCCACCAGGTCGCCCAGCGTGAGCGGGGTGAAGCCGCTCTCCGACAGGTACGCCAGCTGCTCGGCCAGGTCGGACGGCCGCACGGAGTGCGGCTTGGTCTCGTCGTTGGGGGTGTCGGTGACCGAGTGGTACATCAGGATCGGGATCCGGGTCATGAGCGTGTCACCTTCAGCCGTGCGGAACCCACCACGTAACCCCAGGTCGTCCAGGCCAGCCCGACCACGATCGCGGCCGCCCTGCCGAGCCCGCCCAGGTCGCCCCGCAGCGCCTCGCCGACGCCGCGCAGCGCGCCGAGCGGCAGTGTCTTGAGCGCGTGGGCCCGCTCGCTGGCCAGGCCGTCCTGGGTGCCGACCTCCTGCGTCACCAGGGCCTTCGACAGTCCCTCCGCGTAGCACCTGGACCTGAAGTAGGCGAAGCGCTCGCGCTGCCTGGACACCTTGTGCCCGATCATCGCGCGCGGCTCGAAGAGCATGACCGAGCCCGGCTTGCGCTGGCTCAGCCGGATGCAGAACTCCGTCTCCTCACACCCCAGGGGGCGTGACTTGCGACCCTGCACGCTGCGCCCGATGCCGCTGTGGAACCCCCCCACCTCGGACACGACGTCGCGCAGGAAGGCGGCGTTGCCGCCCATCACGTTGCGGATCGGCGCACGTACGCCGGGCATGCCGCGGTACGTGCAGCCGACCGTCCAGTCGAACTCGTACGGGAACCACTGTGGGCGCCTCCCCGACGCCCACAGCGGATCCGTACGACCCCCGACACCCACGACGCCGGTTTCCTGGAAGCCCTCCTCCAAAGCCTCCAGCCATCCGGCATCGGCGACCGCGTCGTCGTCGAGGAACGCGACAATCTCACCGTGGGCCGTGGCCACGCCGGTGTTCTTGCCTCCCGACAGCCCCTTCTCGTGCGTGTTCTCCACCACAATGGCCTGTGGATACGCGCGTTTGAGCTTGAGGTGCAGGTCGGGGTTGTGGTCGACCACCAGGATCAGCTCGTGTGCCGGGCGTGTCTGGCTCTCGACCGACTCGACTGCCTGCCTGATGTCCTCCCACCGTTCCTCGGTGTAGACGCAGATGACAACAGACGTGTTCACAGGGATCCCTCTTATGCGACGCCTCGGTCAGCGGCGGGAGTGGCGGTCGGCTCAGGCTGAGGGGGAGCGGGCTGGCGACGCCACTCCTTCAGGATGGTCTTGAGCACGCGGAAGCCATCTCGTACGGCGCGAAGGTTGCTCTCGCCGTGAATGCGGGTGCGTTCGTGACTCGGCACCTCGTGTACCTTCAGCCCGGCCTTGGCTGCGCGCACGTTCATCAGGGTCTCCACCTCGAAGCCGTCGCAATCGAGGTCGAGCACGTCGAGGTGGCGGGCCCAGAAGGCGTTGTAGCCGTAGCACAGGTCGGTGTACTTGGTGCCGTACAGGACGTTGACGATCGAAGTTAAGACCTTGTTGCCGACCCGCCGGTTGACCGTCAGGTCGTCGCTGCTGCCGCCGGCCGCGTAGCGTGACCCCTTGACGAAGTCGGCGCCCGTCACCAGCGCCCCGACGAAGGAGATGATCTCGCGGCCGTCGGTCGAGCCGTCGGCGTCGATCATCACGATGATGTCGCTGGAGCACGCGGCGAAACCGGCTGCCAGGGCGTCGCCCTTGCCCTTGCCGGTCTGCGTGACGACTTTCAGGTTCGGTCGCAGCCGCTTGGCCACGGCCACCGTGTCGTCGACGGAGTTGCCGTCGACGAGCACGATCTCGTCTACCCACTGCGGGATCGTGGCGAAGACGTGCGGCAGGTTCTCCGCCTCGTTCATCGCCGGCACGACCACGCTCACCGTTGGGGAAATGGCCAGGTGAGGAGTGACCGGCGTGAAGCTGGTGGGTGGCGGCATCGACCGCAAGGGTGCGGCTTGCGGTTTGCCGTTGTGCTTGCCTATCTCGGGACTCATGGCGAGGGAAATCCTTCCGGGACCCCTCCCCGCCACGGTCCGGACGCGGCCACTCCCGGGTGCTGAGGGAATGGCGAAGCCGGTGAACGATGCATCGAAGGGTCCTGTGCTGTGAGGGTGTTCTGCCGGGACTCGGAAGCGCTCAGCGTGCTCCCGTTGGTTCTTTCACTACTGCGTTGGGTGACTCTTGCTGCTGCATCGAGGAGCGCACCCGACCGAAGCCCTTCAGTACACGGTCGGCCGCTCTATAGAGAGACGGTCGATCCATGACGATTGTTCGGGCCTTGTTGAAAGGAGTTCGGCCCATCCAGTGGACCGCCGCCGCGGCGGACGGTCTCGAGATGCGGCCTTCGGCGACGTACAGGACTCCGCTCTTGAGCCAGTCCTTGTACTCCTTGCCGCCTTTGCCCATGTCCACCATGTGAACTCCGTCGTTCGCGGCGGCCTCGGCCATCTGGAGATGGTGGACGATGCCCGGCGAATAACGGCCGAACTCGGTGTCATAGGCGGGGAACCACCCTACAAGCGTGGTGGCCGTGCGGAGGCCGAAATGTCCGGCCACCGGTACGTCCCCGGCATAAAGCATGGTCAGGACGCCCGCGAAGTCCGATGACTTCTCGGCATGCATCATGTCCGTCAATTCGACGATCCACGGCTGGGCGAATCTGTCCACCCGGCCAGTTCTTCGATACTGGTCGGACTTCCACGCCAGCAGCGTGCGCAGCACCTCGGGGTCGGCCGAGGCCCACTCGAAGCGCAGCTCGCCCTGCTCCCTGCCGAGCTTGCGCTCCTTGTAGCGGACGGTCTTGAGGTTTTTCGGGGAATTGGACTTGACCTGCTCGATCCAGGTGCCGAACCCGGAGGTGAAGTCCATGACCGGCGCGGGCCGGACGTCCTGCTCGTAGGGGGCGAACGTGGGCTGTCCCGCCACCAGGTGGTCGAAATCGAACACGCTGAGCTTGCAGGCCCGCAGCAGGGCCTTGGCGTCGAGCTTCAGATCCGGGGCCGAGATTAACCCGTGGCATGTGGTGAGGAAGCCGCCGAGCGGCTTGCCGATGCCGAAGCTGTGCCGCTCGTGCGGGAAGAATCCCACGATGCCGCTTCCGTCGGAGATGACCGCCACCCTCACGTAATCGCGCAAGCGGTCCATCGCCACGGCGAACTCGACGGACAGGAACGGGTTGTCCAGACTCGGATCGGCCTTCTGCAACTCCCGCCATCGGCTCCGCTCGGAATCCCCGAGCTCTCCCGGCCGCACTACCTGGATGTTCACCTGGCCCCCTGCTGGGTCTGCATGTTCTTCCCCCGGTACAACACGCGAAGCACGTACATGAACCCTCCGAGCACGGCGACCGTCGCGACGCCCGCCCGGGGCGACCACGCGCCGAAGAGCAACATCGCCTGAGCGAGAAGCACGTTGAGTACGAGGCTTGCCGCAGCCCCTACTGATAGTGCGGCGAGGGGATCACGATCGCGCAACAGTCCCACTACCGCAGCGCCTGGAACGACCAGAAGGAACAGAGAGATCAAGAACGGGCGCAATGGCGTGTCTATGTCGAAAAGCGCCACGACCGCTCCAGCTATGCAGGCCAGCGCCAACAGCCAGGTCAGCGCCCTGCGGTGCTGCTTGAGCATCCCTCTTCTCTCCTGCTCTGTCATCAAAGGACTACTGATCGCTATTTCATGGGACCAATCCGCGCCAGGACACGTCAATGCCGACGCTTGGCGCGGTGCCCTGGTTTACCGGCATGCAAAGATTCTCTCGTGTAGTTTCAACACGCGGTCAAGAGGTTCCCGGTCTCAGTGAGGCTACCAAGCACACCAGAATGCCCTATGCGGCCGGGCATCTTCGAGCGAAGGCCCGAATCATCCTTTATTGTCGGCTGTAAATGCCGATCTACTCGTGGGTAACTTCCGCATTACCCGTCGAGGGTTTCCGCGTCGTCAGCGGACGCGGTCTCAGAGGGTGACGTGCTCGGCTCGGCGGAGGCCGTCGGCTCGCCGGACGGCTCGGACGTCTGCTGCGTGTGGCCGTCCCAGGCCAGCGAGCAGGTCGCGGTGCCGCCGTTCGAGGTGAAGGTGACGCGGCCCCTGCCGGTGCCGTCCGGGTCGAGGATGGTGACCCAGATCGCCACGGACCCCCCGGCCTTGATGGACCCGCTCGCCGGGAACACGTCCAGCCCCTCGGAGGCGGTCGCCACCCACGAGACCGTGGCGTTGCGGGCGCGGAGCCCGATCTTGGCCGCGCCGTCGATCGCCTTCGGGCACGACGTGCCGAGCCGGGCGCCGGGTGCGGGCCTGCGCCGGGTGGCCGTCGGCGCGGCCGCGCGCCTGGTGCTCGGCCGCTCGGTGGGCGTGGCCCGGCCGGCGGGGGTGCGGCTCGCGGTGGGAGCCGGGGTCGGCGTGAGCTCGTCCTGTTCCACCACCGGCTCGGGCGTCGGCGTCTCCTCGAGGAAGGTCGGGGTCTCCTCGACGGAGGCGGTGGGCGAGGGGGCGGCCCGCATCGGGGTGCTGTTGGACGCGTCGCTGCCGTTGATCGCGACCATGGCCCCCGTCGCGGCCAGCACGCACGCGCCCGCCAGCAGCACCGGCGCCAGACGGCGTGGCCTGCGCCGCCGCGAGCGGTGCTCGACGGCCACGGGGAAGCCGGTCTTGTCGAAGCTGTCCCCGCGATCGGTGATCAGGGTACGGGTCTGGTCCCGCTCGGGGTTGACGCACGTGTCGATCACGCGGCGGCGCAGCGAGATGGGCGGGAACGCGACCGGCACCATGTCCAGGAGCCGCGCCGCCGAGACCTGGCGGTGCCGCCCCTCCGTGCACACCTCGCACCCGCTGATGTGCCCCGACAACCTCCGCCGCAGTAGCGGGGTGAGCGGTCCCTCCCATGAGTCGACCATGGCCGACAGGTCGGGGCAGTGCGCCCGTCCCGTCCTGGCCAGCACCACGGCCGCGGCGGCGTTCTCCAGGTGGTCGCGGGCCCGGTCGAGCCTGCCTGCCGCCTGCCGCGAGGTCAGCCCAAGTACCGCGCCCACCTCGGCCGGGGTCAGGCCGTGGCGCAGCGACAGCTCGAGGACCTCGCGCTCGCTCCTGCTCAGCTCGCCCAGCGTCTCGTGAACCAGGTCGGCCAGCTCGGGGTCGTCGTGCTCCTCGAGCGCCGGCAGTGGCATGCCCTCCGCGGGGGTCCGATGCGCCAGCCTGGCCTGCACCTGGAACCTGGTCAGCGCGTACAGCCAGGCCCGCAGCCTGGCGGGCTCCTTCAGCCGGTGTACGCATCCTTGCGCGGTGACCAGGGCGTCGTGTACGGCGTCCGCGGCCAGGTCGGTGGCGAAGGAGCCGGCGTAGTCGTGCAGCCGCTCGGCGTAGGAGTCGTACAGCTTGGCGGGAGCGTCGGTGTCCGCGCGCCGCAGAGCCTCGACCAGCTCGTGTTCCTCGGCGCGATCGACGGACGGCCATCCAGGCACGGATTCCCTCCCCGCGGGTAGAACGGGCACTCAAGCCCCACGCGGAGAGGACGCGGCCTCGTTCTGGCGGGTTCGCCCGTTATGCCCAACAGGCATGGGGCGCTCCCTTGCCGGCTCAGCCGTCGCAGTTGGGGGTGCAGAGGCGGCGTTCCATGCCCTGGAGGAAGAAGTCACGCACCTGGAGGACGTTCTTGGCGATGTACGCCTCGCCACCCGTGGCCTTGGCCAGCGCGTCCATCTGCTGCTTGCCCTTCTCGGCCTCCGGCCCGAACGCGATGAGCAGGATGCTGATGGGCCGCTTCGGGTTGTACGTCTTCTTCAGGTACTGCAGGATCTCGGCGTTCTTGACGCCGCCGTCCGGGTCGTCGTTGCCCGCGCCGTCCGTGAGGATCAGCAACGTGTTGATCTTGTCTTCCTGGTACGTCTTGGTCAGCTGCGCGTACGCGGCCTTGACCGTGTCGTTCAGCCCGGTGTCGCCCGTGGCCTTGGCCTGGATCGAGGCGAAGTTCTTGGCCAGCATGTCCTTACGGAGCGTCCCGTTGACCGACTCGCTGATCGGACCGACGGAGACGAGTTCCTTCCAGTCCTTGCCCTGCCCGTCCATGTGCGTGGAGAACGTCCACAGGCCCAGCTCGGAGTCGGCGGGGAACAGGCCCATGCCCTCGGTGGCGATCTTGTTGATGGCCTGCATGCGGGTCATCCCCGTACCGGGAACGGGCAGCGCCATCGTGCCGGAGACGTCGAGCAGCGTGAGCAGGCGGGTGCCCAGGTTCAGCCTGGACCAGGTCTGCACCATCTTGGCGACGGTTGCGCCGTCCGGCGGCTCCAGGGCCGGCGGCGTGTCAGGCGTGAACCCCTTGTCCTTCGACAGCGCGTCGCCCGCCTTGCCGTCCGTGCTGCGGAAGCCCGCCTCGCGCAGGACCTTCTTGGCCGACTCCGTGGCGAGGTCCTGCTTGAAGTTCGCGGCGGCCTTGAGCACCGACGGATCCTTGGTGAGGATCGTGACCGGGTAGTCGAGGCTCAGCGTGCCTTCCTTCGGATAGAGCGCGACCACCGGAGCCTCCGGCTTCTTCGCGTTGTGAGCGTAGATGGCCTGCTCGGAGGTGACGCCGACGGGCACCCTGCTGCCGGACTTCACGGTGAGGCTGGCCAGCAGCGCCGTCGAGTCGGACGCGAGCTGACCCGACAACTCCTTCATCGCGCCGACCAGCGCCTTGTCCAGCCCGGCCTCCTTCGCCGTGCCGGCGGCGGCCAGCAGCGCGGCCAGCCCGGCGGAGTTCTTCTGGGGGTCGAGGGCGAGCACGCGTACCTTCTTGCCCGGCCCGTCCACGTTGGCCACGTTCGCCGCCGAGATCATGGCCGCCCAGCTCGGCTGGAGGGTGCCGGTCAGCTTCGACGCGAACGACTTGGCCGCCGCCAGCACCACGGGTGAGGCCGCGATCGAGCTGTCCACCTGCGGTAGCGCCTCGCCCGCCGGGGTATTGCGCAGGCTCTCCATGAGAAGGCTGGAGTCCGCCACCCAGAAGTCGGCCTTGGCCTTGCCCGCGGCCACCGCGTTCGCGGTTCTGGCCGCGGCCTCCTTGGCCACCGTCACCTCGACGCACTTGCTGTCGATCGAGTGCATGGCTTTGTTGTAGTTGCCCGCGATCTTGTTCAACGCGGGCTGGATGTCGGGGGTCGCGACGACGCGCAGCGCCAGCTTGCCGCCCGAGCAGTCGTGATCGCGGTTGAAGATCACGAATGCGGCGACACCGAGGAGCACGGCCAGCGCGACGGCGCCGGCCAGCGGCACGATCACCCGGCCGCGACCGCTGCTGGAGCGTCTGCGGGCTGGGGGTTCGTGCGCTCTGTATCCGCCGTCGAGCTCGTCTGTGCGGTGTCGCCCCACGATGTCCTCTTAGGTATGGTTTGAGACTTTCCCGGAGACCCTATCGGGAGATGCTCCGCAATACTTCGGGAACGATACTCGGTGTGCTCTATGTGGGAAAACAGCCCTTTTGGTGCGGTGATTACTCTGTGTCGTCAGGGTTTCCGGCTTGCGTGATGTTTTATGAGAGGTACGTGTGATCGGCGGATCGCGTTCATCTCATGATCGGGAGATCGCGTCCAGGAGCCACCGGCGGCGGCGCTAATGACAGCAGGCGTGACCGTGCCAGGCCCGCCTGCCCTCCCGTACGGCGACCACCGCGAGCGCCACCGCCACCGCCGGATCGACCCACCACCAGCCCAGCGTGTTGAGCCACAGGCTCACCAGCACCCCCGCCGCCATGGCCGCGCACATGAGGTTCTGCGTCCCCTCGCCCGAGGTGGCCGTGGACGCCAGTCGCGCCCCGAGCCGCCGCTTGGCCATCCCCAAGGCGGGCATGCTGATCAGGCTGAACGTCGTCACCGCGATCCCCAGCACGCTCGGCGCGGACCGCTGCCCCGCGTCCAGGTCGTAGACGACGTGAGCGATGAGGTAGGGCGCGAGCAGCCAGAAGCTCACCGCGACCGCCCGCCGGGCAGTGCCCTCGGCGCTCGGCGAGAGCGTGCGTGCGCCGGTGAACCGCCACACCACGATCAGGCTGGCCGCCGCCTCCACGAACGACGACAACCCCCACCCGATCAGTGCCAGAGAATGGGCCGCGAAGCCGGCGGCCAGGCCGAGCGTGCTCTCCACGCTCAGCCAGACCAGCGTGACGACCGAAAGCGAACGGGCGGCGCGGGCAGCGCTCAGCCACTCGGCTGACGCGGCCGGATGCTCATGAATCCGCTGGTCAGGCACCATGACCCTCCGCACTCCCCGGCTATCCGGCCGTCGACAGCGATGTGTAATATACCCGCTACACACCGTAACGTAGCTTCCGGGCAGCAAAGGATGGTCAAGATTGCCCGCATAATGAGCGCTGATCGCCAGGGAGGGGAGCCGGTTTGCCGTTCACGCCCAGTCACATGGCCGCGGTGGTGCCGCTGATGTCGTCGCCGCGCGTACGCAGGTTCGCCGATCCGTGGGCGCTGGCGCTCGGGGCGATGGTCCCCGATCTGCCGATCTTCCTGCCGTTCCTGCCTGACTATGGCAAGTGGCACTCCTGGATCGGCGTGGTCACCATCGACCTCGCCGCCGTACTGCTGCTGTTGCCGCTCTTCCATGGCGTCTTCAGGGATCCCCTGATCTCGCTGCTCCCGCCGTCGCTCGCCGGCCGCGCCGCCGTCCTGGCTCCTTCGCGGCCCCATCTCGCGCCCATGGCCGTCGGAGCGGTGATCGGCGCCGCCTCCCACATCTTGTGGGACTCCTTCACGCATTCCACCGGGCCCGAGCTGTGGGGGGACTGGCTGTCGATCCGGGTGTTCGGCGTGATCAGGTTGTTCCGGCTGCTGCAGTACGTCTCGTCCGTGATCGGCCTGGCCGTCCTGCTGTGGTGGGGGTGGCGCGGCTTGTCCCGGATGACGGCCAGCCCCGTGCCCGACCGCTTGAGGCTCAGCCGGCGCGTGCGGGGGCTCATCATGCTGCTGTGCTGGATCGGCATAATCGCGGGCGCCTTCCTCTGGCCCCTGGTGGACGAGCCCGCCCCGGAGCTCGGCATCGCCAGCGTGCTCACCAAGACGGGCGCGGGCACCGTGATCGGCCTGTGCCTGGTGCTGACCTGCTATGCGGCGGGCTGGCAGGTCAGGCAGCGCATGGCACTATCGGAAGGTGCTTGAGTACGTAACCGACGCCGACGATCCCCGCCTGACCGACTACACCCGGCTCAGGGACATGGAGCTGCGCAAGAGCCTGGAGGCGTCGCGCGGCCTGTTCCTGGCCGAGGGGGAGAAGGTGATCAGGCGAGCCATCGGCGCCGGCTACCCGATCCGCTCGGTCCTGACCACGCGCCGCTGGCTGACCCCGCTCGAGGACGTCCTCGGGGACGCGCTCGTCTACGTGGTGAGCGAGGAGATCATGTCGCGCATCGCGGGTTTCCCGGTGCACCGCGGCGCCCTCGCCTCGATGGAACGCGTCGCCCTGCCCTCCGTCGAGACCCTCATGAAGGGCAACGCGCGGCGGCTGCTCGTACTGGAGGACCTGGTGGACCACTCCAACGTCGGCGCCATCTTCCGGAGCGCCGCAGCCTTGGGGGTGGACGGGATCCTGCTGTCGCCGCGGTGCGCCGATCCGTTGTACCGGCGGGCGGTGAAGGTCTCGATGGGGGCGGTGTTCTCGATCCCGTACGCGCGGATGGACAACTGGTTCGACGGCCTCTCGCACCTGCGGGAGGCGGGCTTCCAGACGCTGGCCCTGACCCCGGATCAGGCGGCCATCCCGATGGATGCCGTCAAGCTGAGGGATCGAGTGGCGCTGTTGCTGGGCGCCGAAGGCGACGGCCTGTCGTCACACTGGCTGGAGGAAGCCGACCAGGCGGTGTGCATCCCGATGAGCGCGACGGCGATGGCCGCGGGCGTGGACTCGCTGAACGTCGTGGCCGCGGCGGCCATCGCCTGCCATGGGCTGATGCGATCGGCGGACCCGCACTCTGAACAGGGCTGACCACGCCGTCAGATGGGCGGCCGGCAAAGTGGCGGCCGGCGCTTATTCGGGAAAACGTTGCTGCAGCTCCTGGAGACCGACCCCAGAGGGCCGTCGTCGGTCGCGGTGCAAACATCGTTCACGGTCTCCGTGCAACGGTTGGTGGCAACACACTCACCGTTATGGTGGTGGTGCAATACTGCTCGTCATCCGTCTCCGTGGCATCGGGATCTTCGTAATCTATCGCCGCCTTGGCGGCATCCCCGCCGCTCCTGCGCGCACGGTATGCCGCTGCGTACGGCTTCCGGAAAGAGCCGTCCTGGCTTTCTTGCCAACCGGCGGCACATACCCGTCAATGCGGATGTAGTACCACGCATAGCCTTTCTCGCCATCGTCGCACCTGATATCGGCAACCCTGATGCGAGTTGTCTCGGCAACGCATGCCTGGACCCGGTCGTCAACGTCGGTGATCATCACCTCGCTGCCGATGCCACCCTTCGCCGGAGCCCGGTACGAATCACCGGACGGCTGCTTGAACGAGCCGTGCTTCGCCGTCGATCCGGTGGCGGGAACCCGGGCGTCCAGCGGGAGGAAGTACCAGGTGACGCCGGATTGCGCGTCATCACAACCCCGGTAATTGACCCGAACCCGTTTCTTCTTGGTTACGCAGATCTCGATGAAACCCCGGTCATCGGCTGTTGCGTCCTGCGTCCGCTGGGCGGGCTGCGGAACGGCGGGCACTTCGGTAGATCAACGACAGGGCTCAGGAGTAAGTGCCGAATATCTCTGGCCTGATTTCCAGTGAGCTGTAATGCTGTAATCATGGAGACGTTATTCGAGCACGCGGGCGGCGAAGAGGGCCTTCGTGCGTTCATCGAGATTTTCTACCGCAGCCTGCTGACCGACCCGCTGCTTCAGCCGCTCTTCGGCGAGGGAAGGGCGAGCCACGTCGACAATCTGACCGCCTTCACGGTGGAGACCTTCGGCGGTCCCGACACCTTCTCCAAGGAGATGGGCGGGTTCCCGCTGCTCATCGACGCCCACCGGGGTCTGAGGATCAACGAGGACCAGCGGCGGCGGTTCGTCGAGCTGTACATGGCGGCGGCCGACCAGGCCGGGCTGCCCGGTGACGAGCCGTTCAGGGCGGCGCTGCGCTCTCATGTGGAGTTCGGCACGGAGGTGGCCGTACAGAACTCCCACGCGGAGACGGACGACCAGCTCCATCCTCTGCGCGAGGTCCCGCGCTGGGAATGGGAGTAGGACGTCAGGGCCGGCCGTCGGTGAGCCAGTCGGGGTAGCCGTCGGCGTCGGGGGCGACCGGCGCGCTGACCACGGTGCAGCCCTCGCCGGTCTCCCTGATGTGCCGTTCGAGCGTGGCCGCATGCCGGTCGGTCGTGATGAGCGTGAGCTCCCAGGTGATCTCGCCAGGGCGCGCGGACGGCACTTCCGCTATGTCGATCGAGGCCGCCAGGCCCGCGCTGAGAATGGCGTGCGCCAGGGCGGCCGCTTCTTCGTAGCCCACGATCGTGGCCCGGATCTCGATGAATTCCGCCATGGGGATGCCCTCCGGGATGATGCGTAGACCACCCTATCCGCGGGACCGCCCGTCGGTAACCGGTTTCTGGATCAGGCGATCCAAGTGGTGGCGTAGCACTGCCATGGCGTCGTCCGCGGTGCGCTGGCCCGCCGGCGCCGAGGTGCTGAGTCCGGCGGACATGGCGAGCAGCGCCACCGCCTCGGTCCTAGCGTTGAGGTCGGAAGATCTGGCGCCTTGATTTTTCTAGCGACGCTAGACATTAAGTCATCGCTAGACTAGCGTTGCTAGCACCTCTACCGATGACTCTCATCTGGAGCGCACAATATGCTCACCACTACCTACGTGCTCGCGGCGTTGATCGGCATCCTCCTCGTCGTGATCGGCCTTCGCTTCTTCCTGGTGCCCGAGGCCGCCGCCACGGCGTTCGGCGTGCCGAGCACGACCTCGGGAATGGACGCCGGTGCGTACCTCTCCGTGAAGGCCATTCGCGACCTCGCCAGCGCCCTGCTCACCTTCGCGCTGATCGCCCTGGGCGATGCGCACGCGCTGGGCTGGGCCTTCCTGGCCATGGCGATCATCCCCGTCGGCGACGCGGCCATCGTGGCCAGGCGTGGGGGCCACCCGGCCCTCGCGTACGCCATGCACGGGGGCACCGCCGTGGTGGCCGCCGTGGTGGGCCTCATGCTGCTACTCGGTTGACATCCTCCCCCTCGTGCAGGAGGGGGAATCTGACCCGTCAGGTCTGAGGCGGGGGAGCGGTGGAGGCGCGGACGATCAGCTCATGCGGGAACGTCAGGCGCTCAGGCTCCGCCCCGGCCCCCGACAGCAGCAGCCGCCCCGCCGCCGCCCCCATCTCCTGCTTGGCCTGCCTGATCGTGGTGAGCCCCGCCTCTTCGGCTGCGCTGTCGGAGAAGCCCACCACCGACAGCTCCCTCGGCACCTCCAGGCCCAGGTCGGCGGCAGCGTCGAGGACCCCCAGAGCCAGCACGTCCGTGTTGGTGAGGATCGCGGTGGGTCGCTGGTCGCGCCCGAGCAGCGCGTGCCCGGCCTTCCGCCCGGCCTCGCGCGAGTTACGCGCGACCTCGTAGAACGGCACCCCTGACCAGCCGACCCCGGCCTCCTCGCAGGCCTGCTGGTAGCCGCTCCGGCGTCGCCGCATGGCCTCGAACACGGCGCTCTGCTGCCGCTCCTGGGAGGCCCAGCCGGTGTAGCCGTCGTCGTGCAGGCCCACCATGGCCACCCCCACCCGCCGGTGCCCGAGCCCGAGCACGTGC
>NZ_JBFAMX010000233.1:0-15334 GCF_040659615.1 Nonomuraea sp. NPDC049784 | reverse complement strand
TTGGCTGGTCAACCTGTCCGATCGTGTGCAACATAGTGCACAGTTGGGGCGTCGCGGGCGCCTTCGATGTCACTCAGTTTGTCACTCGTGCCAGCAGCGTCACGGGCAGGCCGCGCCCGGCCAGCCCGCGGGCCGCCTCGATGCCGAGCAGGCCGCCGCCGACGACCACGGCGTTTCGGGCCTGCTGGGCGGCCTCGATGATGCGCTCGCAGTCGTCGAGCGTGCGGAACGGGATGGCCCGCTCCACGCCAGGGATCGGCGGCACGATCGCGTCGCTGCCGGTGGCCAGGACCAGCAGGTCGTACGGCTCGCGCCGCCCGCCCTCGGTCACCACGTGCCTGGTCTCCCTGTCGATGTGGGCGACCGCGTCGCCGAACGCGGCCTCGACGCGGTGGGCGCCGTACCACGTGGAGTCGATCAGCCGCACCTGCTCGGGGCGCGAGCTGCCGGCCAGCACGTTGGACAGCAGCACCCGGTTGTAGGGCTGGCGCGACTCCGCGCCGAATACAGTGATCTTGATGTGCGGGTCCCTGTCGCGTACCTCGCTGACCAGCCGCGACCCGGCCATCCCGTTGCCTACGACGACGAGCCTCATCATGAGTCCCTCTCCACCCTGACCGCGCAGACCTTGAACTCCGGCATCTTCGATGTCGGGTCAAGCGCCGGGTTGGTGAGCCGGTTGGCGCCCTCCCAGTGGAAGGGCATGAAAACGGTGTCGCGCCTGATGGCGTCGCTGATCCTGGCCACGGCCTTGGCCTCGCCCCTTCTGCTGCTGACCCGCACGACGTCCCCCGGCGAGATGTCGAGCTGCTCGGCGAGGTCCGGGTGCAGCTCGACGTACGGCTCGGGGGCGGCCTGGACGAGCGGCGCGATCCTGCGGGTCTGGGCGCCGCTCTGGTAGTGGGCGAGCACCCGGCCGGTGCTCAGGTGCACCGGGTAGTCCTCGTCGGTCTCCTCGGCCGCGGGCCGGTGCTGGACGGGCACGAACCTGGCCCGGCCGTCCGGGGTGGCGAAAGAGTCGAGGAACGGGCGCGGCGTGCCGGGGTGGCCTGGCTCGGGGCAGGGCCAGAAGACTCCCTTCTCGGCGGTGATGCGCTCGTAGGTGATGCCGGAGTAGTCGGCGAGCCCGTCCTTGCTCGCCCGGCGCAACTCGTCGAAGATCGTGACCGGCTCGGTGTCGAAGCGGTGCCCGAGCCGTTCCGCGAGCCCCGCGATCACGTCGAGGTCGCTCCTGACGCCCTCGGGCGGCGCGACGGCCTGACGGCGGAGCAGGACGCGCCCCTCGAGGTTGGTCATGGTGCCGCTCTCCTCGGCCCACTGCGTCACCGGGAACACCACGTCTGCCAGCGCGGCGGTCTCGGACATCACGAAGTCGCAGGTCACGAGCAGATCGAGGGAGGCGATGCGCTCGGCCACGTGCT
Source organism: Nonomuraea sp. NPDC049784 (assembly GCF_040659615.1). Taxonomy (NCBI): domain Bacteria; kingdom Bacillati; phylum Actinomycetota; class Actinomycetes; order Streptosporangiales; family Streptosporangiaceae; genus Nonomuraea; species Nonomuraea sp. NPDC049784. The sequence goes on along the minus strand of NZ_JBFAMX010000233.1, from coordinate 13,913 downwards.
CGGCGGCCGGCGCGGAGATCACCGGGTTGGACCCGAACAGCAGCAGCGCCCGGGGCCCGCCCGGCGTCCCGAGAGCGTCGAGCAGCTCGTACGCCGACCGCCCGGGCCCAGGCAGGTCCTCGGGCCGTACCCCCCACACGCCCGCCACGTGCTCCCGGGCCGCCGGGTCGTCGATCTTGCGGTAGCCGGGGAGCTGGTCGGCCTTCTGCCCGTGCTCCCTGCCTCCCTGACCGTTGCCCTGCCCGGTCACGCACCCGTACCCGGAGCCGTGCCTGCCGGGCAGGCCCAGCGCCAGGGCCAGGTTGATGAACGCGGTGACCGTGTCGGTGCCCTTCGCGTGCTGCTCGGCGCCGCGCCCGGTCAGGATGTACGCGTTGCCCGCCGCGGCCAGCGCCCTGACCGCCTGCCGCATCCGGTAGACGGGCACCCCGGTGATCCGCTCGACCCGCTCCGGCCACCAGGAGGCCAGCGCCGTGCGCACCTCCTCGAAGCCGGTGGTGCGCTCGGCCACGTACGCCTCGTCCACGAGTTCGTCCGCGATGGCCAGGTGCAGCATCCCGAGCGCCAGGGCCAGGTCGGTGCCGGGCGTGGGCTGCAGGTGCAGCCAGGCCAGCTTGGCCGTCTGCGTGCGCCGCGGGTCGATGACGATCACGCGCGGGCCGCTCAGGTGGCGCACGAACGGCGGCATGGTCTCGGCGACGTTCCCGCCGGCCAGGAGAACGACGTCGGCCTCGGCCAGGTCGGTGATGGGGAACGGCATGCCGCGGTCCATCCCGAACGCTCTGATCGACGCGGCGGCGGCCGACGACATGCAGAAGCGGCCGTTGTAGTCGATCTGGCTCGTGCCCAGCGCGACCCTGGCGAACTTGCCGAGCTGGTAGGCCTTCTCGTTCGTGAGCCCGCCACCGCCGAACACGGCCACGCCGTCGGGGCCGTGTTCGGCGCGGATGGCGGCCAGCCGCTCCGCCACGTAGTCGAGGGCGACGTCCCACTCCACGGGCTCGCCGTGCAGGAGCGGGGCGGTCAGGCGCTCGCCGTTGGTGAGCAGCTCACCCGCCGTCCAGCCCTTCTGGCACAGCGCGCCCGAGGCGTTGGCGGGGATGTCGGTCCTGGGGCTGATGGCCAGCCCAGGACCGATCTCCATGCCGCACTGCAGCGCGCAGTACGGGCAGTGAGTCTTCGTCACGTCAGACCCGGGCATAGGCGAGGCTGGCCACGACCGAGGCGCCGACCTTGCGGGTGTAGCACCACCAGGTCAGGGCGAAACAGGACACGTAGAAGACCCCGAAGGCGAGGAAGGCGGGTGCCGGGGTCCCGGCGGCGGCGAACGCCATCCCGAACGCCCGGTTGATGAGGAACCCGCCCAGCGCTCCGACCGCCGAGATGATGCCGATGGCGGCGGACGCCTGACGCTTGCCGTACATCAGGGCCTCCTCGCCCTCGCCGCGCTCGGCGATCGCCTTGGCCTGGAAGATGGCCGGGATCATGCGGTACGTGGAGCCGTTGCCGATGCCGGCGGTCACGAAGAGCACCTGGAAGGCCAGGAAGAACATCCAGAAGTTGCCGGAACCGCTGGCCAGCCAGACCAGGAGCACGCCGCCGCCCATCCCGGCGAAGTTCCACAGCGTCACGGGGGCGCCGCCGAGCTTGTCGGCCAGCCAGCCGCCCACCGGCCTGATCAGCGAGCCCAGCAGCGGCCCGACGAACGCCACCGCGGCGAACGGGGCCTCGGGGAAGAGGCTCTTGCTGAGCAGCGGGAAGGCCGTCGAGTAGCCGATGAACGAGCCGAACGTCCCGATGTACAGGAACGACATGATCCACGTCTGGGCCTTGCCCGCCACCGCGAGCTGCTGGCGAGGGTCGGCCTTGGCAGTGGTGAGGTTGTCCATGAAGAACCAGGCGCAGGCGCCGGCCACGACGACGAACGGGATCCAGAACCATCCGGCGGCGGCGAGGCCGAACGCGCCGATCACCAGCGGCATGACGAGCTGGACGGAGCTGACGCCGACGTTGCCGCCGGCCGCGTTCAGGCCCAGCGCGATCCCCTGCTTGTTGCGGGGGTAGAAGTAGGTGATGTTGGCCATGCTGGAGGCGAAGTTCCCGCCTCCGACGCCGGCCAGGGCCGCGATCACCAGGAAGAGCCAGTACGGCGTGGCCGGGTTGTTGACCGCCACCCCGAGCAGCACGGCAGGGATGAGCAGCAGCATCGCGCTGACCACCGTGAAGTTGCGCCCGCCGAACTTGGCGGGGCCGAACGTGTAGGGCACGCGTAGCACCGAGCCGACCAGGTTCGGCAGCGCGACCAGCCAGAAGAGCTCGTCGGTGGAGAACTCGTAGGCCCCCATCTTGGTGGCGACGATGCTCCACAACGTCCACACGGTGAAACCGAGGTGCTCGGCCAGGATCGAGAAGATCAGGTTGCGCCGTGCGACACGCTTGCCTGAACTCTCCCAGAAGGCTGGGTCATCGGGGTGCCACTCGGCGATCCAGCGCGCCATCGAACTCTCCTACACTCGGCGTCCGGGGGGATCTCCAAGGTAGGAAGCGCTCGTTACGCACTTTGACAATCCGTGGCTGTGCGTTCGTTACGTGTGATTCACCGCTGTAACAAGCCACGCACAAGCGTCACGGACGAAACACGTTCGTAACGATCCACTGTCGTCCGGGGAAACGTCTCACCGCGATACGTCACCGTACGTGCACGTCAGTCCCGGCGGGCGCCCAGGCGCTGGAGCGGCTCGTCGGTCAGCCGGTACTTCAGCCACTCGTCCTGGCGCACCGCGCCGAGCTTCTCGTAGAAGCCGATGCTGGGCTCGTTCCAGTCGAGGACGGCCCATTCGAGCCGCTGGTAGCCGCGCTCGGCGCAGATCCCGGCCAGCTCCCTCATGAGCGCGAAGCCGTGGCCGCCGCCCCGGTGCTGGGGGCGTACGTAGAGGTCCTCCAGGTAGATGCCGTGCACTCCCCGCCACGTCGAGAAGGTGAGGAACCACAGCGTGAAGCCGGCCACCTCCCCGTCCTGCTCGGCGATGTGGGCGAACGCGGCGGGGTGGTCGGAGAAGAGGGCGGTGTGGAGCTGCTGCTCGGTCACCCGCGCCTCGTGTGCGGCCTTCTCGTACTCGGCGAGCTCACGAATCATGCTGACGATCTCGGGCACATCGGTGGGTGTAGCGGGACGAATCATGCCGTTCAGTCTGGAGTGGACCCCGCCGAGTGTGCAAAACGGCCCAGCCCTCAGTGACTATCCGTCATCCGCTGGGAACTGGGTGGAACCTTTCGCCAGTTAGGCGAATCAAAGAGGGGAAAGATCGAAACGGGAGAAGTATGCAGCTTCATTTGGACGGACAGCGCCTGCTCTCACAGCTCCTGGAGGACTACCTGGGGCAGTGGGAGGACCGGACGGGGATCGCGGTGGAGGTGTGGGCGCTGCCGGGCGGCGACGTGCCGCCCCCTGTCGCGGAGGCGGTCCTGGCCACCGTGCGGGAGGCGTTCGACAACGTGGAGCGGCACAGCGGGGCCCGTACCGTGTCGATCGCGGTCACCGCGGGGGCCCGCGGGTTGCGGCTGACCGTCAGCGACGACGGGGTCGGCTTCCCGCTGGAGGCGGAAGGGCGGGGGCTGCGGGCCATGAAGGCCGGTATGGCGAAGATCTCCGGCACATTGCAGATCAACAGCGTGCTGGGGGCGGGCACCACGGTGAGCGCCGTCGCACCCCTCGGCTAGAGCCAACTTGACCATCCTGGACACTAGTACCCATGGAACAACGCACGTTGGGACGGACAGGACGCCAGGTGGGCACCGTGGGCCTCGGCGCGTGGCAACTCGGCGCCGACTGGGGGCAGGTGACGGAGGACGATGCCGTCGCCACCCTGAGCGCCGCCGTGGACGCGGGCGTCACCTTCATCGACACGGCCGACGTCTATGGCGACGGGCGCAGTGAGCAGATCGTCGGCCGCTTCGCCAAGGCCCGCCCGGAGCTGACCGTGGCCACCAAGATGGGCCGCCGGCTGGAGCAGATCCCCTCGAACTATGTGATGTCCAACTTCCGCGCCTGGAACGAGCGCTCCCGCCGGAACCTGGGCGTGGACACCATCGACCTGGTCCAGCTCCACTGCCCGCCGACCCCGGTGTACTCGACGGACGCGGTCTTCGACGCCCTGGACACGCTGGTGGCCGAGCAGAAGATCGCGGCGTACGGGGTCAGCGTGGAGACGTGCGAGGAGGCGCTGACCGCGATCGCCCGGCCGGGGGTGGCGAGCGTGCAGATCATCCTCAACGCGTTCAGGCTCAAGCCTCTGGAGCAGGTCCTGCCCGCCGCCCGCGCCGCCGGGGTGGGCATCATCGCCCGGGTCCCGCTGGCCAGCGGCCTGCTGTCCGGCCGGTACGACGAGCACACGACCTTCAGCCCGGACGACCACAGAAACTACAACCGGCGCGGGGAGGCGTTCGACGTCGGGGAGACCTTCTCGGGCGTGGACTTCGGCACGGGCCTGGAGGCGGTCCGCCGCCTGGCCCCGCTGGTGCCGTCTGATGTGACGATGGCCCAGTTCGCCCTCCGCTGGATCCTGGACCAGGAGGGCGTCTCGGTGGTCATCCCGGGCGCCCGCAACCCGGCCCAGGCCACCGCCAACGCTTCCGCGGCGTCCCTGCCCTCGCTCGACGCCGCGACCCTGAAGGCGGTCCAGGAGATCTACGACGACCTGGTCCGCCCTCAGGTCCACCACCGCTGGTAAGGGTCAGGAGCGGACGAACCCGTTGACGACGAGGGGCAGCGACGCGTCGAGCCCGGCGACGTTGAGCACCCCGTCGTCCTTGGGGTCGCCGATCGAGTAGCCGGCGGCGGTCATCGCGGCGACGACGACGCGCGCCAGCGGGTTGATCTTGCGCCGGTAGGCCTCCACGGCCTGCGCCGGGTGGGAGCGCCCCGCCCAGGTCTCGCTGTCGGTGAACACCACGATCCCGTCCGCGTTCAGCCGCTTCTTGGACGCCCAGGTGAACGGCAGCGACAGGTCGGTGCCGCCGCCGGAGGGCTGCCAGGAGGCGATCTCGCGCAGGTTGGTGCGAGGGGTCACCTTCGAGGCATGGACCGTTGTGTCGACGTCGATGACGTGTACGTTGCCCTTCTCGATGCGGGACAGCATGACGGCCATCGCGCAGCCGACCTCGTACGTGGTGCCGAGCGGCGAGCCGCCCGCGTAGACGTGGCCGTACGACATCGAGCCGGACGAGTCCACCGCGACCAGCAGCCGCTTGCCGGACGGCTCGACCGAGCCGAAGGAGAGCTCGTACGTCTCCTCCAGCGCGTCCAGGACGGCCGGCACGGGCTGCCATGTCTGGCGGGCGGCGCGCGGGCTCGGCTGGGCCTGCCCGGACGCGTAGACGCGCATGGCCAGCCAGGCGTCCATGGGGTGGACGCGGGCCTTCAGCAGCGCCTCGCGGTCGGTGAGCCGGTCGACCGCACGCCGGGTGGTGTCGCCCATCGGCGTGAGGGCGCCGATGCGGGTCATCCGGGCGAGATTGCGCAGGAGCGCCGTCATGCCGATCGTGCCGGCGAGCGTGTCCCACACCTCCGGCTCGCGCAGCATCGCGTCAGGCAGGAACTCCCAGGGCACCCGCAGCTCCGTCACCACGCGCACGGCCTCGTCCGCGCTGGTGACGGCCTTCGCCGTGAGGAACCGGTGGACGGCTGGCAGCGCCTCGCGAGCCTGCTCGTCCGTCACGTTCCCCGCGATCCACCCGAACAGCACCTTCCGCTGCTCGTCGTCCGCGGCCGGGTGGGCGATGCGCAGCACGTCACGCAGGTCGAACGCCTCGCCCTGGGGCGTCTTGCGCTGGCGGGCCTTGCACGCCTTGAACGCCACATCGTCCGGGCTGCCGGTCAGGAGCCAGGAGCCGAGCGCCGTACGCAGCGATCGGCCGACGACGGGAGCCGTACCCCGGGCCGTCGCCTTGCCGCCCAGGTTCTTGTAGTAGCCGAAGAACTGGGCGAGATGGTCTGTGGTGCGCGCCACCTTCGCCAGCGCGTGCTTGGCGGCCTGGCGAGTGTCCGCGTCGCCCTTCGCATAGCAGGCGGCGAGGGCGAAGAGGGCAGGGCGCTGCTTCGGCGCCCGCGGCGGGCGGACGCGCCGCGATTGTCGGTGGTGGCGCGTAGCGTGGCGGCTGTGAATCGTACCGACCGGCTCTACGCGCTCGTCGAAGACCTGCGCGCCATCGCGCCCCGCTGCCGCTCCGCACGTGAGCTGGCCAAGCGGTTCGAGGTGAGCGTGCGCACGATAGAGCGCGACATCACCGCCCTGCAAGAGTCAGGAGTGCCGATCTACGCCGAGCCGGGCCGCAAGGGCGGTTACGCCATCGACAAGAAGATGACCCTCCCTCCGCTCAACTTCACCCCGGCCGAGGCGGTGGCCATCGCGGTGGCGCTCAGCCGGGCCGGCGACCAGCCGTTCGGCCGGCAGGCGCGCAGCGCGTTACGCAAGGTGGTGGCCGCCATGCCGGGGTCCGAGGGCGAGCTCGCCAGGGAGCTGGCGCGGCGGGTTCAGCTCGTCCACCTGCCGCCCGAGCCAGGTGCGGAGACCCAGCCGCTCGGCGCCGAGGGGGTCTCCCGGGCCATCGAGGAGGCGCTGTTGCGGCGGCGCGTGCTCAGGCTCGACTACGCGGACGCCAAGGGCATGCTGACCTCGCGTGACGTCGAGCCGGGCGTGTTCCTGGGCGGCCGGGGCGGGTTCTGGTATCTCGTGGCGTGGTGCCGGCTGCGCGATGACGTGCGGGTCTTCCGGCTCGATCGGATCGCCGCCGCGACCGTGACCGCCGAGCGCTGCCCCGACCGGCCGCTCGAAGGCTTCGCCCCCGACGTGCCCGAGATGATCGTGCACGGCACTGTGCTCGATTAGTCAATCGAAAACACCGACATAGGGTTGTCGCTCACCCGTTAGATCGTTGTCTTGTTCGAGAATTCAAGGAGATGACGATGGACAACACGGTGACCTGGTTCGAGGTGGCGACCGACGACCCCGAGGGCGCGCAGGCGTTCTACGGCGGGCTGTTCGGCTGGACGTTCGCCCGCGACGACGAGGGGCCGCTCGACTACCGGATGATCAACTATCCGGGCGGTGAGCAGCCCGCCGGCGGGCTGTTCAACACCAAGGGCGAGTTCCCCGCGCACGCGGTCTTCCACGTGCAGGTTGCCGACGTCGAGGCGGCCTGCGCCAAGAGCGAGTCGCTGGGCGGCAAGGTGATCACGAAGGTGATCGACGACGGCGCCGGCACCGACTTCGCCTACTTGCGTGACACGTCCGGCAGCGTTTTCGGGATCTTCCACCGAAGGTGATCGGCGGCGTCACGATACCTGGGTGATCACCCGTTCGAGAGCCGGAGAGAGCACCTTCCCCGCCGACTCCGGCATGCGGACGGGTCGCTTCGCAGAGAGCGGTTCACCCGGCCCTGGGCACGCCGCCGATCGCCGAGCGGCGGCGCGTCCAGGGCCAAGCAAGCCCAGGGCCAGCCGCGGTCCGAGGAGCTGGCAGGTCAGAAGGCGGCCGTGGCCAGCCAGCGGCTGAGGAGGTCCGAGTCGCCGTACACCTTGAGCGCCTCGGGTGAGCGCCGGCCGTAGAGCAGGAGCAGCAGGTCCTGGGCCGTCCCCTGGACCGCGCTGTCGCCCTTGGCGTGCCCGCGGTCCCAGGAGATCTTCCCGGCCGGGCCCTGGGTGATGGTCCACTCGCCGTCGGCGTCGGTCGCGTGGAGGTGGATCGTGGCCCCCTCCACGCCGAGCTCCGCCAGCCGCGGGGTGATCCAGCCGGCGTACGGCAGGTTGTGCAGAAACTCCTCGATGCCGTCGATCGCGACCTCCGCCGCGATGACCGGGTCGATGCCGAGCGCCAGCTCCGCGTCGACCCGGTGGATCACCAGCTCGAAGACCATCCGGCGGGGCCACCAGGACACCTGCTTGTCAGGGCCCCACGTCCACACGGCCAGCGACGGGTCGGTGGTGCGGAGCGTGTCGAGCAGCTCGGCCGCCCCCGCGGCCAGCCAGGCCGCGTCGCCGCTCCGGCCCTCGGCCAGCCCGCTGGGCACCTGGCGCGACCAGATCCGCTCTTGGACCTGGTTACGCAGGACGTGGGCGGCCCAGCGATGCGTCTGGCCGACATGCGTGATCAGCTCCGCGAGTGTCCATCCCGGGCACGTGGGCACCGGGATGGACAGATCCGTGGCCAGGGCACCGAGGCGCGTGGCCTCTGTGGTGATAAGCGAGTCATACGTCACAGGGCCACATTAGACGGGGCCACATCAGGTCGCCGGGCAGGTGGCACCCTTCGACGGGAGCTTGCCGTCGAGCATGAACCCGTCCACGAGCCCCTGCACACACTTGCTCCCCGACAGGTAGGCCCCGTGCCCCTCGCCCTCGTACGTGACCAGGGTGGCGGTCTTGAGCTGGGCCGTCAGCCTGGGCGCCCACTCGTACGGCGTGGCGGGGTCGCCCCTGCCGCCGATCACGACGATCGGCGCCGACCCTGTGGCGTTCACGTGCCGCGCCTCATCGTTGCCCTTGACCGGCCAGACCCGGCAGAGCCCGCCCGAGCCCTCGCTGCCGAACAGCGGCGAGATCTTCATGGCGGCCGCCGCGGTGCGCCGTATCTGCTCCTCACTGGGCCGTTCGCTGGTGTCCACGCAGGTGATGGCCGGGAAGCTGGTCATCTGCGTCGAGTACGAGCCGTTCTCGGAGCGGCCCGTGTAGGAGTCGGCCAGGTACATCAGCGCCTCGCCATGGCCCTTGAGCGCCTCCGAGAGCGCCTGCTCCAGGAACGGCCAGGTCAGCTCCGAGTACAGCGCCGCCGCCACGCCCGTGGAGGCCAGCCCCTGGGTGAGCTCGCGCCCGCCGACGTTCAGCGGCTTCCCGGTGAGCTGGGTCATCAGCTTCTCGACGTTCGCGTCGGCGGTGGCCTGGTCCTTGCCGATGTCGCACTTGTTCTTGACGCACGCCCGCAGGAAGCTCTCGTACGCCCGCTGGAACCCGCGCGTCTGCACCAGTGTCCGCTGCTCGAACGTCACTGTCGGGTCCAGCGGCGCGTCGAGCACCATGCGGCCCACGTTCTTGGGGAACTCGGTGGCGTACACGGCGCCGAGCTGCGTGCCGTACGACATGCCGATGTAGTTGAACTTGGGATCGCCCACCGCGGCACGGATCCTGTCCATGTCACGGGCGGCGTTCACGGTGCCGACGTACGGAAGGATCTTGCCGGAGTTCTGCTCGCAGAGCGAGGCGAACTGTTTGTTGGCCTGCGCGGTCTCCTGGCGTGTCTGGTTGTCGTCCGGCAGTGTGTCCAGGGCGGTGAACCTGTCCATCTCGGCGCCGTTGCCACAGCGCACCCCGGAGCTGCGCTCGACGCCGCGCGGGTCGAAGCTGACCAGGTCGTAGCGGGTGCGCAGCGTGGAGAGCGCCTTGCCGGCCTGGTCGAGCGTGTCGACGCCCGAGGCGCCGGGCCCGCCGAAGTTGAACACCACCGAACCCAGCTTGTTGCCCTTGCCCGTCGCCGGCAGCTTGATGAGCGCCAGGTCGATCTTCTCCCCGTCGGGCTTGGCGTAGTCCAGGGGCACCGCGAGCTTCCCACACCGTACGGACGTGTCCTGGCGGGCCGGCGGCTCGCCGTTAGGACGCTTGATGTCGGTGCACGGTCCCCAGGTGATCGCATTGGTGTCCGCCGTGGACTGTGTGGCGGGCTCGGCAGCCGGCACTGTGGAGCAGCCGGCGGCGGCCGTCACAAGCAGGGCGGCGGCTAGGACGCGTCGCATAAGACAATTTCCCCTCGTCTCTCAGGGGGAAGTAGTGCCCACAATACGTGACGCCGCACCATACCCGGGTGAGGCGGCACGTACCCCTCCTGACGTGCCGCCTCACAGGCAAACGGCGCGGGCGCCGGAAATGACGGCGCTCCCACGAAAGAACTTCGCGGGAGCGCCGCTCGCGGATGACTCAGACGCCCATCGACTGGGTGTCGTTGCTCTCGGCGCCGCCCGCCTCGGTGACGCCGTTCTTGAGGTGGTAGCGGGCGATCGCCTCGCGCAGCACCTCGCCGTCGAGCTCGCCCCCCTTGACCAGGCTGGTCAGCACGGCCAGCGTGATGGAGGCGGCGTCCACGTGGAAGTGGCGCCGCAGCGCCGAGCGCGTGTCGGACAGGCCGAACCCGTCGGTGCCCAGCGAGGACCAGTCACCCGGCACCCACTGCGCGATCTGGTCCTGCACGGCCTTCATGTAGTCGCTGACGCCCACGAACGGGCCCTGCGCCCGGGAGAGCGCCTGGGTCACGTAGGGGACCCGCTGCTCGGCGTCGGGGTTGAGCAGGTTGTGCTCCTCGCAGGCCATGGCCTCGCGGCGCAGCTCGGACCACGACGTGGCCGACCACACGTCGGCCGACACGCCCCAGTCCTCCGCCAGCAGCCGCTGCGCCTCCATCGCCCAGGGGCCCGCCACACCAGAGGACAGGATGTTGGCCTTCGGCCCCTGGGTCTGCGGCCCTTCGGCGAACTTGTACAGGCCCTTGAGCAGGCCCTGTACGTCGAGGTTCGCGGGCTGGGCGGGCTGCAGGTAGGGCTCGTTGTAGACGGTCAGGTAGTAGAAGACGTCTTCCGGCTGGTCGCCGTACATCCTCCGCAGGCCGTCCTTGACGATGTAGGCCACCTCGAACGCCCAGGACGGGTCGTAGGAGACCGCGGCCGGGTTGGTGGAGGCGATGAGCGGCGTGTGGCCGTCCTCGTGCTGCAGGCCCTCGCCGTTCAGCGTGGTGCGGCCGGCGGTGGCGCCGAGCAGGAAGCCGCGGCCCATCTGGTCGCCCATCTGCCACATCTGGTCGCCGGTGCGCTGCCACCCGAACATCGAGTAGAAGATGTAGATCGGGATCATGTGCTCGCCGTGCGTGGCGTAGGCGCTGCCGGCCGCGATGGCCGAGGCCATCGAGCCCGATTCGCTGATGCCCTCGTGCAGGATCTGCCCCTGCACGGCCTCCTTGTACGACAGCAGCAGCTCCCTGTCGACGGCCTCGTACGTCTGGCCGTGCGGCGAATAGATCTTCGCCGTCGGGAACATGGCGTCGAGGCCGAAGGTGCGGGCCTCGTCAGGAATGATCGGCACGAACCTGTGGCCGATCTCCTTGTCGCGCATGAGGTCCTTCAGCAGCCGCACGAACGCCATCGTGGTGGCCACCTGCTGCTTGCCGGAGCCCTTGGCGAAGCCGCCGTAGACCTCGTCGCCGGGCAGCTTGACCGGCTTGGCGCGCATGACCCGCTTGGGCAGCACGCCGCCGAGCGCCGCGCGGCGCTCCTTCATGTACTGGATCTCGGGGTCGTTCTCGCCCGGGTGGAAGTACGGCGGCAGGTCGCCCTCCAGCGCCGAGTCCGGGATCGGCAGGAAGAGCCGGTCGCGGAACTCCTTCAGCTCGGCCTTGGTGAGCTTCTTCATCTGGTGGGTGGCGTTGCGCGCCTCGAAGTCCTTGCCCAGGGTCCAGCCCTTGATGGTCTGGGCGAGGATCACGGTCGGCTGGCCTACGTGCTCGCGGGCCGCCTTGAACGCCGCGTAGACCTTGTGGTAGTCGTGGCCGCCGCGCGACAGCTTGCGGATCTGGTCGTCGGTCAGGTGCTCGACCATCTTGCGCAGGCGCGGGTCGGAGCCGAAGAAGTTGTCGCGGATGTAGGCGCCCGACTCGACCGAATACGTCTGGAACTGGCCGTCGGGCGTGGTGTTCATCTGGTTGACCAGCACGCCGTCGACGTCCGCCGCCAGCAGCGGGTCCCAGTCGCGGCCCCACACGACCTTGATCACATTCCAGCCGGCGCCGCGGAAGTACGACTCCAGCTCCTGGATGATCTTGCCGTTGCCGCGTACCGGACCGTCGAGCCGCTGCAGGTTGCAGTTGATCACGAACGTGAGGTTGTCGAGCTCCTCGCGGGCCGCCAGGCCGATCGCGCCGAGCGACTCGGGCTCGTCCATCTCGCCGTCGCCCAGGAACGCCCACACGTGGCTGCGGCTGGTGTCCTTGATCTGCCGGTTGAGCAGGTAGCGGTTGAACCGCGCCTGGTAGATCGCGCCGATCGGGCCGAGGCCCATGGAGACCGTCGGGAACTCCCAGAAGTCGGGCATGAGGCGCGGGTGGGGATAGGAGGGCAGGCCGTGGAAGCCCTGCGACAGCTCCTGGCGGAACGCGTCGAGCTGGGCCTCGTTGAGCCGGCCCTCGAGGAAGGCGCGAGCGTAGATGCCGGGCGCCGCGTGCCCCTGGAAGAAGACCTGGTCGCCCGACTCGCCGTGGTCCTTGCCGCGGAAGAAGTGGTTGAAGCCCACTTCGTAGAGAGAGGCGGCGGAGGCGTAGGTGGCGATGTGGCCGCCGACGTTGGTGCGGGCGTTGGCCCTGGACACCATGATGGCCGCGTTCCAGCGGATGTAGGCGCGGATGCGGCGTTCGACGTGCTCGTCACCGGGGAACCAGGGCTCACGCTCCGGCGGGATCGTGTTGATGTAGTCGGTACTCCGCAAACCTGGCACGCCGACCTGGTGCTCGCGGGCCCGCTCCAGCATGCGCAGCATGAGGTAGCGGGCTCTTGCACGGCCTTCGGTCTTGACGACGTTGTCGAGAGACTCGAGCCACTCGTTGGTCTCGCTGGGGTCGACATCAGGCAGCTGGCTGGGTAGGCCGTCGCTGATGATCGAGAATCGCTGGCGTCCGGAAGCCACTGGGTCTCGCCTTCCGAGGATGACTGATGTCTGGTCTGGGTCGTCTTCCATCCTGGTCGCTAGCCGTAGAAAACGCATCTCTACTGGCCGGTAACCAGAGGTGTCTCTGCTGGCAGAGACAGATCAGATGGCCTAGACCACCGATGGTAGGACGAATCGCCCCCAAAGGTTACATCGCAGGAGCAATTTAACAAGACAGGAAAACGGACGAAATTTCGCTCGAATGTCCTCTAGCCCGCTGCCCGTACTCTCCACTCTCCCCCGAAGAGGGGAGGTTCTCACCCCGCACAGCGCGATGTGACCGGGGGAGTCTAACGGCCACCCTCTCAGTACGGCTCCGCGGGGCCGGTCCAACGCGTCCATCGCCGACAAGGACTGAGAATCATGAGAGCACTGCCAGCCATCCTGCTCGTGCCGCTGCTCGCGGCCTGCGGGACCTCCCCCGGCTCCGCTGCTCCATCGGCCACGCCGACCGCCCAGTCGGAGCTGGCCATCTACCGCGAGCTCGCCGCCTGCCTGCGCGCCCACGGGTATCCCAACCTGCCCGACCCCGTCCAGGATCCGCGGACGGGTGAGATCGACCTGCCGCCCGGCACGGTCAAGCCTCCGGACAGCGCGCTGGCGCCCTGCCGGTCGATCATGGCGAAACTGCCCAAGCGCGGCCGTCCCAGCCACCGGCCGCCCACCGCGGCGGAGATGGCCGGGCTGAAGAAGTTCGCCGCCTGCATGCGCTCGCACGGCCTGCGCGACTTCCCCGACCCCAACCCGGAGGGCGACTTCCAGCTCCCCCGCAGCTACGCCTCCAAGGGCAAGCAGGGCATGCGCACCCAGCTCGACGCCTGCAAGAAGGAGCACCCGGGCACGCTCGAAAGAGGCGGCCCCGGCGGCATGTACCTGGAGGAATCCTCATGACGCGCGGGGGCCTGTCCCTGGCCTGCCTGGCCGTGGTCGTCGCCGGCGGCGTCGGCTGGGCCGTCACCCGCCCCACCGCCCAGGCCGGCACGCCGCCGCACGTCACCACGGGCACCGCCCCGGTGACCAGGACCACGGTCGTCCAGAGCCAGCAGGTCGCGGGCACCCTCGGCTACGCGGGCACCCGCGTAGCCATCGCCGCCGGAGATCCGGGCCGGCTGAACCAGAACCCCCGCTCGGGCAACTCACACGCCGGCGACCACCGCTCGGCCCCCTCCGACTCCCCGAC
>NZ_JBFAMX010000232.1:0-15355 GCF_040659615.1 Nonomuraea sp. NPDC049784 | reverse complement strand
CTCACCCGCGGCGGTCGACGTCCACTGCTGGTTCGACTGACCGTTGCAGTCCCAGATCTGCACCTGCGTGCCGTTGGTCTGCGAAGAGTTCGGGATCCAGGATCTCGCCGCCGCCGAGACCGCGCTCCACCTGCTCGAACAGGAGGCCAACCGATGATCGCCCGCACCTGGAACGGCCGCGTCCCCGCGCAGCACGCCGACGGCTTCGAGCGCCACCTCCTGGCGACGGGCGTCGCCGAGGCCTTGGCCCTCTCCGGTTGCCTCGGCGCGGACGTGCTGCGCGCCGAGGCGGAAGAGCACGTCGACTTCCGCCTCGTCACCTTCTGGCGGTCCTGGGAGGCGGTCCTGTCCTTCGCGGGCGCCGAGCCCGGCAGGGCCGTCCTCTACCCCGGCGACGAGGAGTACGGGCTCATCCCCTCGCTCGTCGTCGAACATCACCATGTCGCTCACAGGAGCCCAGGACAGTGAACGTCGCCATCACCGGTGGACATGTCGTCCCCGTCGAGGGTGCCCCGATCGACGGGGGCACCGTGCTGATCGCCGGAGGCCGCATCGTCGCCGTCGGCCCTGCCGCAGGCGTCCCTGTTCCTGCGGGAACGCCCGTGCTCGACGCGCGCGGGCAGTGGGTGCTGCCGGGCTTCGTCGAGGCGCACGCGCACCTGGGCATCGGGGAGGAGGGCGAAGGCGACCTCGGCGAGGACCTCAACGAGAAGGGCGAGCGCGACGGCGCCCGCCTGCGGGCCCTCGACGGTATCAACCCCGCCGACCTCGGGTTCATCGACGCCCTGTCGGGAGGCGTCACCACGGCCGTTATCCTGCCCGGCTCCGCCAACCCCATCGGCGGCCAGGCCGTCGCCGTGAAGACCTGGGGTCGCACCGCCGACGAGATGGTCCTGCGCGACCCGGTCGGTGTGAAGAGCGCGCTCGGTGAGAACCCCAAACGGTCGTACGAGGGCTCGACCAGGATGGGCACCGCAGCGGCGATCCGCGACGCCTTCGTACGGGCGCGCGAGTACCGGGGCAGGCGCGATCCCTTCGACCCAGGGTTGGAGGTGCTCGTCAGGGTGCTCGACCGCGAGCTGCCCTGGCTCCAGCACGTCCACCGGGCCGATGACATCGCCACCGCCGTACGGCTGGCCGAGGAGTTCGGCTACCGCCTGGTCGTCAACCATGGCACGGAGGCCCACCTCCTGGGCGACCTGCTGGCCGAGCGCGACATCCCGGTGGTCAGCGGTCCACTGATCGGTACCAGGTCCAAGGTCGAGTTGCGGCACCGCACGCTGCGCAATCCAGGCATGCTGGCCGCCGCCGGCGTGCGGGTGGCGATCACCACCGACCACTCCGTCGTCCCGATCCACTTCCTCGTTCACCAGGCAACCTTCGCGATCAAGGAGGGACTCGACCGTGACACCGCGCTACGCGCCATCACCACCACTCCCGCCGCGATCATGGGCCTCGACGACCGGGTGGGCGCGTTGCGGCCGGGCCTGGACGGTGACGTGGTGCTGTGGTCGGGCGACCCGCTCGACGTGATGAGCCGCGCGCTGCGGGTTCTGATCAGCGGGCGGGAGGTCTACCGCTATGACCTCGGGAGGGCTTCTTCCCCAGGACGTGACAACCAGATGATTCCGCACGTCAGCGATCAGTAGAGCAGCGCTATCGGGTGATACGGGGGTCGTGGCGGCCGGCCGTGGCCAGGGGAGTTCCGGACCGCATTGCCGGACTCAGGGTTGGCGGCGTCGCAGAGCCGGTGAGAACGGCGTCACCGTGACGCCGTTCTCACCGGATCGTGATCCCGAATTGTCCTCATATAGCCGGGCGGGCAGAAGTATGCAACCAGGGCATTGTCCCCGATTGTGCTCGGGTGGAGACTCGGCGCTGGCACTCGTAGGAGGTGCTCGGACGCGAGGAGGGGCGCAGGGGCGAACGCAGCTGCAGCTGGGCGATTACGCCCTGGAGGTCGAGCCGATGACCCAGCGGTCCAAGACTCACCTGTGCCACAGCTGGGAGCACATCGACCTTGCCGCCACCAACGCCGTCCGCGGAGCTACCCCGAAGCGGCCGACCGGCCCAGCCCGGTCCACCGTGCCCCGCGTTTCTGCAGCCACCGCGCGTCGGCCATCGGGAGACATCGCCTCCAGCAGTGACAGAACCTCCGGCACCCCCAGCCGGACCAGCACCGCCACCGCCTTCAAGGCTGTGAACCACTGCCTGGCACTCACCACTTGGCCTGCGATCAACGCAGGCCGGCGGCGCGTCGCCACCTCAAGCACAAGTTGTTGCTTATCGGCGAGTTGGTTGCTCACCGTACTCGTGCTGATCTGTGGGATCGGTTGATCGCATACGGCCCCGCTGAGGAGCGCGCCGCATCGCATAGGGGCTGGCATCCGTGAGCGAGACAGACGCGCAGGCTGGCCGGCCGGGCCCCGTCGCACAGAAACGCGGCATCTCGGGCAGAGATCCACCAGCAGCGTCCGATGCGCGGGACAGATCGCCGCCCAGCTCAGTTTCCACCAGCCCAGCCACGCTCCGTTCGAAGCCGCCAGGCACTTCGGGCATGCCCGGCTGCCGAAGAGCTGCGCCCACTCACGGGTCTCTGCACGGCGGACTGACTCCTTGTCGCCCACGCGGACGCCTGCCAGGTCCACGGCCGAGCCGTCGAACATCTCCAGGTGCATCCCACGGACAATCTCGGCGCTCACACCTGTAGCAGCCTCGATCGCCCTGCATGTCTCCGGCGTCGTGACGACCCCGTACGCCAGTGCACGAACGTCACTCGACGCGCGTACATCAAGCCCCAACGCCTCGGCGATCGTCCAGGGCGGGGATCCGTTCCGCAGGGCCATCCGATCGACCCACGACGCGAAGGACTCGCCGTACGCCGGTGCCACCACCAACGCCAGCCGACGGGGCCATACCGTCATCATTTCCCTGGCCGAACCTCCTGCGATACACGCGCCTACTGACATCTCCGATGGGCCTACTGCCAGGTCCACTGACATCCCTGGTGCCGTACTGACATCTGCAAGGCCGTCAGACACTGGCTGTCTGGACGCGGCGAAGATGACAGTAAGTCCTGCTCCTGGCCTGGGCACTGTCACTTCGATCGATGTCGAAATGCCAGTGCTTGGGTCATCGAAGTTGACAGTACGCAGCCGAAGATCAGGTGTCATCAATATGCGTCGATTGGGCGCTGGGGCTTCAGGGCTCGAAGCTGGCCTAGCCTTGGAGCCATGGCGATCGTGGAGGAGGAACCATCCCTCGCTGCATTTCTGGGGACCGTGAACGTCGGTGATGTCCTCACCGGAACCGTCGCAGAAATGACGCGATCGGGAACGACTGTGCTTCTTGACGCCTTCTCCCGCGCTCCAGTCGGCATCATCGGCGCGCTCGATCTTTCCT
Source organism: Nonomuraea sp. NPDC049784 (assembly GCF_040659615.1). Classification (NCBI taxonomy): domain Bacteria; kingdom Bacillati; phylum Actinomycetota; class Actinomycetes; order Streptosporangiales; family Streptosporangiaceae; genus Nonomuraea; species Nonomuraea sp. NPDC049784. The sequence continues at coordinate 11,953 of NZ_JBFAMX010000232.1, read as the reverse complement.
GGCGATCCTTCGGGCGCTCGGCTGCTGACATCCTTGAAGTCGGAGGCCGGGTCTCTGCCGAGGTGATCGCCGTTGATCTCGGAAAGCGCCGGGTTCGGCTCTCGCGGTCCGCGACCGAAAACCCCCAGCTATGGGCCTATCTGAAGGCGCTGCGTCCGGGCCAGCGGTTGTCCGGCACCGTGGCGGCCATCGAAAGCTTCGGCATCTTCGTCGATCTGGACGACGGACCTGGCCATCCTGTCTTCCCCGGCGTCGGCTTCATCACCATGCCGGAGCTGTCCTGGAACCGCTTCGAGGACCCATTCGAGGTCGTCTCCTTGGGAGAGCGCATCACCTGCGAAGTCATCGTCTTCGACACCCACAATGGCGAAGCCCGCCTATCCCTGCGCGCCACTCAACCCGACCCGTTCCAGCAGTTCGCGCGCCGCGCTCACGTCGGCCAGATCCTGCACGGCCCGGTCACCAAAGTGATGCTCTTTGGTGTCTTCGTCCGCGTGGCAGACGGCGTCGAAGGTCTGATCCACCTCAGCGAACTTACCGCCCCGACGCCCGAGCCATCAGGCGACGAGATTCAGATCGGCGACGAGGTCACCGTGATCATCATCGAGATCGACACGCTGCGGCGTCGGCTCACCCTGTCTCGCCGATCGTCCGGGAAGAATCACTAGCGTCCGACGCCCCCCGGACAGCGAGAAACTCGTCCAGCAGCGTGAAGAGGACCTCGACCACCTTGGCCTCTTCATCACGAGTCAGTTCCCACTGCCCACACCTCTCAAGGAGAGCGATGTGGCGCACCTGGCCAGCCCAGCCGTGACCGCACTCCTGGCCCCGCCGAGCCACCAGCCACTCCCGCCAGCCGCTCAGGCCCGGACCTCCATGACGCAGCGCGTGATGATCATAACCGTCCAGAAAACCTTCAATCCCAGCAAGCCTCGACCCCACCACGAACATGCCCAACCGCTCGGCCACGAAGGCGAAGTATTCGCGTTCGCTCATTCTCGCCAGGTCCGCCGCCACCGAATTCCCTCCTGTCACGCCAGCCGCTTGATCATGAGGGCAATTATCGCTGGGATGTGGGGTTCCATCTCCGGTGGGCGTAACGCAAACCCCCTCAATGTGTCACTGGAGAGACGATCGGACGGCCGCGACAGTCTGCCAGGGACGTAGCCCTTCGCCGGCCAGGAGCAGCGCGGCCTCGGGCAGGTCCAGGTCGTCGACGGTCTCGGCCGGGTGCAGGTGATGAGGAGCGCCGGGTTCCCAAAGGGCGAGCGGTTTGAGCAGCGCTGGGTCGACGTATCTGATCTTGAGGTGATTGAGGACCCGGTTGGTGATCGTGGTGGGGTGATAGTAGTCGCAATATTCGTGCCAGAGGGTGCCGGCCCAGGGGTCGTAGCGGCGTTGGTCCATGAAGTAGCGCAGCGCGTCCAGCAGGCTGTCGGTGAAGCTGAGTTCGTCGATGATGAGCATCGCAGCGGCGCTGAGCAGCGGTCCGGGCTGGTAGGAGAGCAGGTCGCCGCAGCGTTCGCGGGCGGTGGGTCCGGCGGTGAGGGCGAGTTGGTCGCGCAGGTGGCAGAACTCGTGGAAGGTCCACCAGAGGTGGACGTCGGTGTCGGCGGGGAGCATCTCCGGGGTGCCGAAATAGATCGCCAGGCGGAATAGCAGCTCATAGAGGTCCCCGAACGCCTTAATGGGTTCGATGGGGCCATCGCGTGGGCGGCGTAGCCGAGCCAGGAGGTCCTGCTGGATGCGCAGCAATCTCTCGCTTCCGACAGCCTGGCAGGGGAGCTGGGCGAGTTGCTGCCGGCAGTTGCGGGCGCCGACGATGCGCCCCTGCGGGCCGAACGGTCCGTTGCATTCGCGCCGGTAGCGGGGGGTGTCGCCGACGCTGATCCGGGTGTGGCAGCTCGGGCACCAGCCGACCAGATAGACGCGATGCTGGGGGCAGACCACGCAGGGCAGCAGGTGCCAGGCGATGCGCCAGATCGGGTCGGGCCCGGCCAGGCAGCGGGGGCAGACGGCAGCGGTCTCTAGGCGCCAGGGCCAGGGCCGGGTGCTGGTGTTGCCGGTCCAGCTGTAGGTGATGAACTGACCGCCCTGACCGAACAGCGCCATGCGCATCATGGCGCGGGCGCGCAGCCCGGTGGCATCGCGCAGGTTCTCGAAGACGTACTCGCCGTCGAAGATGGTGAGAAAGTCCTCGCCCAGGGTGTAGCGCTGCGGGGTGTAGGGAGGCAGGCCGAGCAGGGACGCGATGGTGTCGCGGTGACTGTGCTGAGCCTCGACCAGGCGAAAGAACCAGGAGTGGAAGGCCTCGCCGTCTGCCGGCGGCGGCACCAGGGCCAGCCGACGCGGCGGCGGCCGGTCCGGTTGCCGCTCCTCGAGTTCGAGGTGATGCCGGATCATCCGGTGCTCGCGTCCTGGCCGGAGGCGGGCGGCGCTTTCTTGGTGCGGCGCCGTGCAGCGGCCTGGCGGCGGGCTTTGGTCTTGGCGTAGTCGACCTCGTCGTCGTGGCCGAGCACCACGCTGTCCATGATGTCGCGGGTGAGCGCTTCGACGCCGGTGTCCATCGCTATGTGAGCGGCCTCTTTGAACAGCATGGCCAGCGAGCCGATGTAGCCGGAAGTGCGTTCGTGCAGGTAGCGCCAGTGATGCAGGGTCAAATCGTCAGGTGAGTGATCGAGCAGGATCAGGTTGCCTTCGAAGTGGCGCACCAGGGACATCCAGGTGCGCTGCTGCTCGCGGGTGGTGATCGTGAGCGGAGCCAGGTGTTGCAGGTCGGCGAAGCGCGAGCCGAACTGGCCGGCTCGGCCGCGCTCATGCCCGCCCGGGGCGGTGCCGGCCTTGCCCGGGCGGGTGCGGGGCGGGGCGCCATCGGTGAACAGGTTGCCCTGCTCCAGCAGGATCCCGGCGCCGACGATGGTGACCGCGGCGTGGTTGGCCAGGTTCTTGATGTGGTCGTTGGTCTCCTGGCCGCCGTCGCGGATCTTGTCCAGCATGTGCAGGTCATCCAGTTTACCGACCGCAGGGAGTCCATAGATGGCCTTCGACCTGCGGTGATACGTAGCTTACATGTTCTCGATGGAAGATCAAGAGGGTTCGGGAAGATCGCCTGGTGTGGTACTTCGACCGGGTGCAGACTGTCGCTGATCTTGTGTGACTCCCTGGATGCGGGGAGGGGGAAAGGGTCGCGTTGATCGTTGCGGCCTTCTTTGGGAGAATGGCTGCTATGACTTCGAACCGACGAAAGGCCTGTGGCGCGTAGACGGCCAGGCCAGGTGCGCGCGAACCTGCCGCGCAGGCTCCGCCCAGGACAGGGCAGGAAGATTGTTTCTGGGGTCTCGGCGCGTGCGCAGAGCGAGATCGCCAGGTTGGAGAGTGCGCGTCTGTGGCCGGGCGCCATCGCCGATGCGGTGGCGCGTTGGGCTGGGACCGTTCACGGGCCAGCTCGCCAGTTGACGGATCCGGTGGTTCGTGGCTGCGGAGTTGATGCGTGCTGCCCCTTCGACGCTCATCCTCGAGGGGTGCTGGAGCAGGCCCTGTGTGGGCTTCCGGCCGGCGCGTCGCGGGAACTCCGGCAGCAGGTTCAGCCGCTTGATGAGCTCTACTGTTCCCGCACGATCGTGGACTCCGATGCCGATCCGTCCCAACCATGGTGGTTGAGGAGATGCTGAACCTCGGACGGGGGGATGCCTCGTAAACGCCCTTCCGTCCTCCGGCCAGGGTCAGGCTGCTGCCTGCGGTGCGGCACCCGGCAGGATTACTGCGAACGTTATGATGCAGCGCTTTGTGTCCTGTGTGACGAGTGGCGTGAGGGTGTCTGCGGTGACCTCGGGTGCACCTACTGCCGAGACCGGCCCGCGCGACCAAGCCTGGCGCGAGATCATGCCCCCGCTGAGCCTGCCTTGCGCCGGGCAGCCCGGCTGGCCAGCCGACGGGTCCTGCGACACCGGCTGAAAGGCCCGGCCACCGGGTGGTGATCGGGCCTGTCAGGTCGGAGCCTCGTCGGGCTACTTGCCGGTCGTAGGGTCGAGGAACTGGGCTTCAAGGTCGGCGATGCGCCGGTCCTGGAACCGCATATTCGATCGTGCGGCTTTGAGCCGCTCGTCCAGGGTCCGGTTGTCGGTGGTGAGTTGCCGTACTCGCTGCTTGAGGGTGGTGTTCTCGGTGGTGATGCGCTGGATGGCCTCCTGGGTCCACTCGGCTTCGATGTCGCGGATCTGGCCGAGGAGTTCGCCGATGCGGGCTCGCTGCTGGAGGATCTCGGTGTGGGTGGCCTTCAGCGCGTCTTCAGCGTTGAGGGCGCGTTCCCGCCAGGTCGCCTCCTGCTCGGCTTCGCGGCTGGCCGCGTCTTGTGCTCGTCGTGCCCCGATGTCGGCCATCGCCTCTGCCAAGGCTGCTCTGGCCTGCGGGTTGGTGTAAAGGAAGGTGCGGGAGACGGCCGCTCGCCTGGCGACAGCGGCCACGGTGAGCGATGTCTTCTCGCGCCGCATCTGGGCGAGGCTCTCGTGAACACGGCCGAGAGCGGCCTGTGCGCTGGTGCGACGAGCCGCGAGAGCGGCTGCGGTCTGTGGCTCGACCCGGCCGCCGCTGTCGGCCGTTTACGCGTTCACCTGTGCGCGCTCGGCGTGCTCGGCTTCGTCCCCGTTGTCGTACTGATCGTTGTGGCCCCCGGCTGCTGCCAGGTCGGAGGCCAGGAACGCGGTGCTCCAGACGCGGTGGAAGTAGTCCTGGGGTTTGCGCAGGTCCAGGGCGAGGGCGTCGTCGAGCAATCCGAGGCCGGACAGTGCCTTCTCCAGCCCGTCGATCGCGCGGGCGGTGGGTTCGAAGTGGGCGTGCAGGTAGGTGGCGGTAGCGTCGTCGGGGGCTCCCTCGGCCAGTAGCCGCCACTGCTCGCGTTTCCGCTGCCAATACAGCAGGTCAGCACCGGACATGACGAACTTGTCGCAGTTGTGGCAGTCCATGTTCCACGGACAGGCGCCACCGTCGACGACCGCCTGGAAGGTGCAGAACCCACCCTCAGCTGGGGTGCTGCGCCTGGCGAGATCGACCGCGATGGCCTGCGCCTGTTCCCGGGTGAGCGGTGCGGCGGATTCACCGGACAGCAGCTCGCCAGGGTTGGCAGTGCCGGGCCCTGCGACCCAGACGTGCTGCAGTACGTTTTCCAGATCCGAATGGGACAAATGGACATAATGCTCCGCCATTCGCTCACTGACCTGGCCCAGATACCGGCGGATGTGGGTCAGGGTCGCGCCTTGGCGCAGCAGGTTGGTGGCCAGAGTGTGCCTGGCCTGATGCGCGACGTAGTGGCCGATGTCGAGCTCGCCGAGCCAGAGGCGGAAGGACCGGTTGAACCACATGTAGGACAGTGATGTCCTTCCGTCGGGGTTGCGGTAGGTGCTGGAGAACAGCGCCAGCCCGGCCCGTTCCTCGCCAGCAGGGCGGCGGCCGTGCTGGGCGGTGAAGCGGTCCAGGGTCTTGTGCTGCCGCTCGGCGAGGATGTCGTAGAGGCGGTCAGGTATCCGGATCGCGGCGTCGTAGTTGCCGACCTTGGTCTGGTCGTGCCAGAACATAGCTAGCCCGCCGTAGCGGCCGATGCACCCCCACCGTACTTTGAGGACCTCGTTGACACGCCGTCCGGTGATGACGATGGTCTCCCAGACATCGCGCAGGCCACGGTCTTCGGGGTCGTAGAGCTGGGCGAGCTTGGCCAGGTTGGCTTCGTCGGCCAGGGCGCGGGCGACCTCGTCGGGGAAGGGCCGGCGGGCGCGGAGCGGGGCGCCTCCGGCGGCGGGCATCGCGGTGATGAACTCGCGGTCCAGGCCGAGCCGGTCAGCCGTTCCGGACTCCAGGGCGTCGCGCAGGAGCTTGCGGACTCCGTTGGCGACCACGGACCGGGTGTTGGCGCTCACGATGGAGGCTTCCCCGTCCGAGCCCTTCATCGCCAGCGACGCCAACCCCTTACGTTCGCGATGCCGCTGGTCGGCCACGAACCGCTGAGCGTGTTCGACGCGCAGTTCCGCTGGGTCATGGCCGCCGCCGGGCGCGTCGATTTCAAGGAAGGCGCTCAGCTCGGTGGCTGCCCGCCGGACGGCGTCGACCGGCACGCGTGTGCGTGGGCAGTGAGGCGAACGGAAGAGATCGGACAGATAGTCCCAGAGCAGATCTCGCAGCCAGCGTTGGGAGATGGGGGTCAGGTCGACGTGGCTGGCGGCGTAGGGGAAGCGGACCCCGAAGTGCTCGGACTCGATGAAGCCAGCGTCCCGGGTCTCCGACGGGGTGAAGTAGATCAGCCGTAGGTGGTGGAGCATCGTCTTGACAATGGCCCCGTGAAATCGAGGGAAGTCGGCAAGATCCAGATCGGTGAGTGACCCGGCGTCACGTTCCCGGGCACGGTTGGCCATCCGCTGGATCCAGTCCAGGTCCCAGCGGCTGTGCCGTTCGTGCTGCGTGTGCGCGAACAGAGTCCACTGGATCTCCGCCCGCAGCAGGGGCCGTAGTCCTCGCAGGTTGATCTGCCCCGGCCGCGGCGCGGGGTCCGTGGTCGCGCACCATGCCCGAAACGCCGACCCATCGATGTAGGAGACAGGGGCGCGTTCCCCGAATCTCTCGTAGGCATGCCACCACTTGGGCGGCAGAACTGCGCCCCCCGGTCGGCCGTGTCTCTTGTATCGGAACCGATGCCAGGAGCACAGTCCCAGCGGGGAGTCCGCCGCGTCGGGGCAGACTGCGACCGCGCATTTTCCGTAGCCCGCGCAGGGCGTCTGGTCGCTGACCCACTTCTCGAAGCCCAGGGACGGGTTGCGCGGTGAGACGTAGTACTTCCAGGACTGATGGTGACGGCGACACAGACCCAGGTCGCTGTGGGGCGAGGCTGGACGCTCCGGGCAGATCCGGCAGGGCGCACCAGTCGCCCGCTCGACCGGCCCAAGGGGTTCGGCGACGGTGAGGAACTCCGCCTTGCCCATCCCACTATCTCGTTCCTGCACCCATTGCAGACGATGAGTCGAGCACACATCAGTACCGCTCGCGCGTGCCCGTTCGCACTTCTCGACGACGCATTCCCACCGGTAGACGGGGTGGCCGAACGGGACCTTGACGATGTCGGGCCGGTAGATCGGGTCGAAGGACGGTCTGCTGATCAGCGCGGTGAGGATCTCCAGGCGATCGCGGCCAACCCGGTCGGGTCGGTCCTGATAGAGCGGCAGCAGCGACTTGGCGATCATCGATCCTCACCCCAGACCGCGCGCAGCGCCGCGTCGAAAGCGACGTCGTGCACGTCGACGTGGGCGTAGATTTCATCGACCACCGCAGTGGACGCCCACCCGCCGGCGTCACGCGCGATGAGCAGGTCACCGCCCGAAGCATCCAAGATGGCACTGGTGAAGCTGTGCCGAAATTGATGGGGTCTGACCAGGCCCAGATCCGCGCGTTTCCCGGCCCGCTCCAGCATCCGGCGGGCGCCGACTGTCGCCCACGGCTGGCTGTGGTTGCGGCCGTGCAGTTGGACCAGCAGCATCCCGTGCCGGGCCCTGCCACGAGGGTACTCAGTCGTCATGTAGTCGAAGTAGGTGTGCACCATCGCCGGGCTGACCCGTTTGATCAGCCCGCCGGTCACCGTCCCGTCCTCAAGACGCCACGGGTACTTGGTCTTGGCCGCCGCCTCGTTGTGGTTGCCGGGCCGGTGGCAGACATGGACGTGCGGAGTGCGGCACTGCCCGCACGCTGCCCCGTCCCGCAGATGCAGATCTACCAGGTGAAGACCGCAGAACTCTCCGATCCGCAGGCCCCCGTCGGCCAGCCAGGTCACCGTCATGCGATCGCGGGCGCTGTTCACCGAGGCCAGCAGCTTCTCCCTGGCCCCGTCCGGCAGCATCTTCGGGTGCCGGCGATGCGGACCCCGCGGGCCCAGCGGGTTCGCCGGCATCTGGGTCTTCACGTGCCCCAGGAACGAGCGGCGGCGGTCCGCCCGAGACGGCAGCCGGGTACTGCTGAGGGCCCTGCCGAGGTCACCGTTGACCCCGAGGGAGGCTTGGTGCAGGTAGAAACCCTTCAGACAGGCCGCTGCCGTCGACAGCGCGTCATGGCCGTACGGACGTTTGCCGACCCGCCACGGCTCACCCAGCGGCATCGCGACCTCGGCGCCGACGATGCCCATGTACCGTTCGAGATCCCGCAACGTCACCACGTCGAGGCCCATGCACTCGCGGTCCAGCCACCGCAGATGGTCGACCAGCAGGTAGGCGTAGGTCCGCTGGGTGCCCGACCCTTCATATCGGCGCAGGAACCTGTCTGCCGCCTGATGCACCGCCCCCTCCGGCCACACGATCGTCCATGACCGGAGCCCGTCCTTACGTGTCAGCTTCTGAACTCTGAGCTGACTGATCACAATCTGCCGAGCCACATGCCCTCCGTACCAGTACCCGCGAACATGGCGGACGTTCCGAACCAAGTCGGTAAATGATCGCGAAACGCCCTGGAACGCAGGCCGGACGGACATCAAGGACAGACTGAAGAGCGGTCGGTAAATCCAGGAGCAGCAGTTCGGTGCCGCAGGCCTCGATCGCATCCAGCACGGGATCGGTGAGGGTCCACTTCGTCGCGGTGCGGCCGGGGTTCGGGACGTGCAGGAACTTGCCGATGGCCTGCGACAGCATGCCCGCGGTCGCGCCGGTGCTGGCGCTGACATAGATCACCGGCACCCGGTCGCCGAGAAAGTCACCGCGGAAGTCGGCGGGTGACACTCCGGGGGTGGGGGCCAGGTCGGGGTGGCGGCGACGCCAGTCCAACTCGCACTCTTTGCCGATCAGCTTGAGCAGGGACGTTTTGCCGCAGTGCCCCGGCCCGTTGATGATCGCGCTGTGAAAGGTGGCGTCCTGGCTGTATCGGCCCTGCGTTAGCTTCGGCTTCAGCGCGGCCAGCACCCGCAGGACCTGCGGATGCTTGATGAACGGCGGGTTGGCGTTGCAGGATTTGCGCATCTCATCGAACGGGACCTGCCGGTCGGCGGCCCAGCTGTCGTACTCGCCGCGGCTGACCGGCTCCGGCCGGGGTGGTGCCGGACGGGCGCAGAACTCCCGCCACTGCTCCTTGGTGCGTGGCTGCGCGACACGCTTTCTCATGCGCGGTCCGGCCCCCGCGTTGTGCCGGGATCCCAGATCTCGAACTCCTCCAGCTCAGACAGGTCCACCACCGCGTCCTCCGCCGTCTTCTCCTCATCGGCGGGCGGGACCAGGGTCAGCGCCGGAGGCTCCTCCTGCTCACCGAACCGGGCGCGAGCTTGATCACGCTTGATGGCGCGCGCATCCTCGCGGGCCCGCACCAGCTCACGGCGAGTGCGCGCGGTCGCCGACTCGGGCGCGTCCATCCGCCGCTGCAGATCCACCAACGCCTCGGCGATCTCCTGCTGACTCGGCTCCCGCAACCCGCCGTCGCGCAGCAGTTTCCGGGCCTCTTCGACCATCCGCGCGGTGAACGGAATGGCCGGGTCCGGCAGATGCGTCCAGAACAGCACCTGCCAGGCGCCTTCGAGGAAGATGAACACCCGGCTGGGGTCGCCCGGGTTGTAGCGGATCGGCCACTTCCGGCCCTTGCCCGGGACCGGCGAGATCGCCCGCCGGTAGGTGCCTAGGATCGGGTCGTCGTAGATGAGGTAGTCGAGCTGCACCCCCTCCGGGTGGATCGTCCGGTACTCGATCGGCAGCCGCTTGCAGTAGTGATGACTGCGGCGGGCAGATGATGTAGCCGTAGCGGGCCACCATCAGGCTGTAGGCCTGGTTCGGCGACATCTCCAGCTCGGGGAACCCCGAGACGATCAGCCCGGAATGCACCCGGCGTTGATAGCCTCCTTTACCGACCGCAGGAGCTCGGATACCGGCTCTGAACTGCGACGATTCATAGAGTACATGTCCGCGACGATGACTCAACGCTCTTTGCTGTTCTTCTCGTCTTGGTGATGTCGCGCGGGAGCCCTGTCTCAGGGTTCCGTCCCCGCTGGTCCACGTGGATGATGGCGCGGTGACAAGCATCAGCGACGCCCACGTGAAGGTCCACTTCCGGATGGAGGTGGACGAGGACGGCTGGCCGCCCGCGAGCGTCGAGAGCCTGTGGGCACTGGACCTCGGCGACGGAACAGTGCGTCTCGACAACGCTCCGTGGTTCGTCCGCGGGGTAGCCAGCGGCGATGTTATCCGCGTGGACGTCGATGACGACGGCCTGCGCTGGGCCGGGGAGACCATTCGTCCCTCGCAGAACTGCACCATTCGGTTGATCGTGCTGAAGGACGGAGGTTCAGCTGCGGCCCGACAGACCGTGCTGGAGACCTTCCACCGGCTCGGCACCACCGGCGAGGGCATCGAGCAGTTCCGGATGGTCGCGCTGGACATCCCGCCGGAAGCGGACATCCAGCGAATCCGCAAGCTGTTGGAACACGGCGACGCGAAAGGTTGGTGGCACTGGGAAGAAGGATGTGTCACTGCTGCCTGGAGAGTCAGTGCAGGCACTGAGGACGATTGAGCGCCGCCAGGACGACTCGGGTCAGCGACCGGACGCGAGAGGGTGGGGAATTGTCTGGCGTTTGACATGGGCCGAATTGGCTGACCGTCGACAAGCCCGGCCGCCGGTAGGCGGCCGGGCTTCCGGACTGAGTCGGTGCCGGTCAGATGTGCTCGGTCGGAAGCGGCGACGTCACTGCTGAACTCCCGCTGAGGGGTCAGCGATCTGTGCTTCGAGGTCGGCCACGCGGCGGTCCTGGAAGCGCAGGTTCGAGCGGGCGGCCTTGAGGCGTTCGTCGAGGGTGCGGTTGTCGGTGGTGAGCTGGCGAACCCGCTGTTTGAGAGTGGTGTTCTCGGTGGTGATCCGCTGGATGGCTTCCTGGGTCCACTCGGCTTCCAAGTCGCGTATCTGGCCGAGGAGTTCGCCGATCCGGGTGCGCTGGGTGAGGATCTCGGTGTGGGCGGCCTTGAGGGCTTCCTCGGCGTTCAGCGCGCGTTCGCGCCAGGTCGCCTCACGCTCGTCGTCCTGTTCAGCGAGCGTGCGGGACCGGCGTTCGCGGGCCTGAGCCATCGCTGCGGTGACTGCGGCTCTGGCCTCGGCATTGTCGTAGAGGAAGGTGCGCGAGACGTCCGCTCGCCGGGCAACGGCAGCGGCACTGACCTGGGCTTTTTCGCGTCGGAGCCGGGCGATGGCCTGGTGGACGCGCTCAAGGGAGGCTTCGGTCTTGCGACGGCGGGCGGCCAGGGCCGCCGCGGTGCGGGGTTCGGGAACGGCGGCGGTGTTCATGCAGCGTCCTGTTCGGGGTCGTCGCCGTCGGCTGTGCACGTATCGCTGTACTCGCCTGGCTCGTCGCTGCCCGCGTCGGTGAGGTCGGTGGCGCGGAAGGCTGTGGACCACACGCGGTGGAAGTAGTCCTGGGGTTTGCGCAGGTCCAGGGCGAGGGCGTCGTCGAGAAGGCCGAGGCCGGCCAGGGCCTTCTCCAGGCCGTCGATGGCGCGGGCGGTGGGCTCGAAGTAGCGGTGGAGGTAGTCGGCGGTGGCGTCATCGGGGGCGCCCTCGGCCAGCAGCCGCCACTGCTCTCGCTTGCGCCGCCAGTAGAGGAGGTCAGCGCCGGACAGGACGAACTTGTCGCAGTTGTGGCAGTCGAGGTTCCAGGGGCAGGCGCCGCCGTCGACGACGGGCTGGAAGGTGCAGAACCCGCCCTCGGCCGGAGTGCGGCGGCGGGACAGGTCGATCGCGAGGGCCCGGGCCTGCTCACGGGTCAGCGGGTCGCCCGTGCCGGACAGGAGCTCACCGGGGCTGGCGGAGCCGGGCCCGGCGACCCATACCTGCTCCAGGACGCTATCGAGGTCGGACTGGGCAAGGTGTAATGGCACCATCGGGTATTAGAACTGTCCGAATGCCCTGCCATAGAGAGGTTTGGCAACGGCGTTCAGCATGGCGAGACAACAGGCAAGGCGAC
>NZ_JBFAMX010000231.1:0-15356 GCF_040659615.1 Nonomuraea sp. NPDC049784 | reverse complement strand
CCCCAGTCGGCGAGCGTCCGCTCGACGCCCTCCGGGCTGCCGTCGCCGAACAGCCGCGCCGACTCGCGCAGCATCGGTGTGTCGACCGAGCCGGGGCTGACCGTGTTGACCCGCACGCCGTACCGCGCCTCGTCGACGGCCATCGAGCGGACCAGCGCCCCCAGGGCTCCCTTGCCCGCGGCGTATGCGGCGACGTTGGCCTGCGCCGCGGCCGCCTGGATGGAGGAGACCACGACGATCGCCCCGGCGGGGCTGCGCCGGAGCTGGGGAAGCGCCGCGCGGGCGGCCAGGTAGACGCCCTTGACGTTGACCGCGAACACCTCGTCCCAGAGCTTCTCCTCGGTGTCGGTCACGGTTCCGTAGCGCTGGATGCCCGCCGAGGTCACCAGCACATCCAACCGGCCGAACGCCGCCACTGTGGCGCGTACCGCCTCCTCCATCGCCGCGGCGTCGCTGACGTCGCCGGCGACCGGCACCGCCCTGCCTCCGGCCTCGGTGATGGCTCTGACCGTGGCGTGGGCGTCCATCTCTTCCAGGCCGTTGACCGCGACGGCGGCTCCACGGGCCGCGAGCAGCTCCGCGGTTGCCCGGCCGATGCCGCTCGACCCCCCGGTCACCAGCGCGACCTTCCCCGAGTTCTCCAGCAAGGTAGTTCCTTTCAGCCGAGTGGCATGGTGCAGAATCCGCCGCCGACGCGGTGGAGCAGCGGATCGGCGGTGTCGTAGGCGTCGGCCCCGTCGATGTCGAAGCGCTCGGTGGCCAGCAGCGGGCGGAGCGCCGTTCCGACGCGACCGGCTGCCCCGTGACGAGGATCCGTCGCGCCATCAGCGGCCTTCCGGATAGTGCGCCGGCGTCACCGGATCCGGGGTGTACGGGGGCCGGTTGTAGGTGTGCTGACGCCGGAACGCGTCCCCGACCGGGGGTTCCCAGTGCCGCCGGCTGCGGGGATCGGTGTCGACCGGGGGCGACTGCGGCCCGATGCCGTTGCCGTTTTCGGCGGCGACGGCGTACTCGAAGACCGTGACGTTCGCGGGCAGCTCCCCGGATGAGGGCTCGGCCAGGCCTGGGACCACGCCGTCCACGTCCTCGGTGGTCGTCAAGGCGAGCCCCGCGAAGACCTCGCGGTATGCGGCCTCGCCTGCGCGGCGCCGGTAGAGGCGATACCGGCTCGCGCCGAGCACCTCGCCCCACGTCGCGGTCACCCTGCCGTCCGCCAGCCGGAGCTTGAGCCCGTCGGGTGCCGAGGGAGGATCGGAGGTCACGTAGAGCGGGTAGTCAGGGCCGGGCTCGCCGTCGCCCGCGATGACGCGCACGTGGTACTTGGCTCCGTTGGCCAGGCCGCCCAGCGTGAACGGGCTCTGCCGGGCGGAGCCGGCGGTCTCCCACGTCGTGCCGCCGTCGGTGCTGAGCTGGATGTCATGGGAGTCCGCGGAGCCTGTGAAGTGCACGATGCACCCACCGCTGACGTTCTCGGTCCGCAGCACGCGTGAGGGGAGCGGGCGGGGCGTGCCCTGGGTGAGCTCCCACCGGTGCTGTCCCTCGGGCAGCTCGATGGACACCTCCTCGCCGCCGACCGGGGTGGTCCGCGCGGTGACGCCGTCGACGAAGACCCGCGCGCCGCCCAGGCCGCCCGCCACGCGCAGCCTCACCGTCACCGGTCGCCGTGCGGCATAGGTGCCCTCGATCGCGCGCGGCTCCCGGTAGTCGAGGCTGATGCCGAGCTCCTCGTCCCCGGTGGTCAGCGTGACCTCGTCGGTGCCGATGACCGTCCCGCGGAACAGCGCGAGCTGCCGCCGCCCGTCGTTCCACGTCCGGATGGCGCTCACCTCGCCGTCGTGGTGAACGACGTGGTCCACGCCATGCGCAGTGGTGATGCGCGCCCCCCGGGCGGTGGCGTCCACGGTGAGGTCGTCGCGGTGGCTGACGATCGCCATGATGTCGCCGTCGCCGCCCTCCACCCGCAGGATCCGCGAAGTCGGCGTCACGATCTCGTCGCCCTGCAGGAGATGGATGTACGGCATGCGGTCGGAAGGCTGGTCGAAGCTGTTCGCGTCGTGCCCGGTGGGCCGTGTCAGCGTTGACCAGGTCCAGACGGTGCGCTGGTTGGGCGTGAAAGCATCGTGGGTGACGATGTAGTCGGCCCCCATCAGCAGCACGCCGCGGCTCAGATACTCCTGAGCCACCGGGCTGGACGGATGCGGGACGATCTCGGCGAACTGCGCCCAGCCCAGGTCGTGGAAGGGCCGGTCGAGCGTGTTCTGCCCGATCGAACGGAACGCGCCGTCCTTCCACACCGCGCACGACGTGGCGAACGTGGCGTCGGGGACCCGCCGGTCACCCGCGTCCTCGGGCCCGTGGCCGCTGTAGGAGTGCCCGGCGGTGTAGTAATATAGGTGCCCGGAGCCGTTGTCGTCGGCGATGCCCCAGCGGTAGTTCGGCCCGTGGTCGACCTGCTGGAGGAAGACGGCCACCTCGGAGGGCAGGTCCACGTCGGCCCGCATCGTGATGCCGTAACCGGTGTACTTGGAGCTGCGCAGCCGGGGATTCGTGCCGCCGTTCCCCGCGGTCTCGACGAGGGGACGCCACGGATCCGGAGCCCCCGGATGGCTGTCCAGGTGCTTGGCCGCGTCGTCGCTGCCCCACAGCAGGTGCTCGGCCACGAGCGGCCGGTAGTTGCGCAACGCCTCGCCGAGCAGCCGCATCTCGATCGGGGGCCGCCGGGGCCAGAACGCGTGCGCGCCCTGCGCGGGATGCATGCGCAGTGGCCCGCTCTCGGAGGTCAGGATCGGCGGCGTCAGGGCGTCGACCAGCCACTCGCCGATCGCCGCGAACTCCGGCGTCGCCAGCCGGTTGCGCCCGTCGCTGCGCCGGGCCAGCGCGTTGCCCAGCGTCATCGGCCGCAGGAACGCCCAGACATAGGTGGACAGGCTCTCGGTCCACCGCCCTCCCGACGCCTCCACGCCGGGGCACGCGGGCCGAGTGTGGAAGCGCGCGGCCAGCTCGGCCACCTTCTCGAACTGGTCGAGCCAGCCGGCGGCGGCCTCGTGCTCGGGGAACAACCAGGCCAGGCAGGCCAGCGCCGCCTTCCCGTCAGCCAGGAAGTTGGGGTGCCCGCCGAACATCCGCAGCGTCGGCGTCATCTCCTCCTGCGCCGACACATACGCCGTGAGCAGGAGCAGCGCGTCCACGCGACGGCGATCCTCCGGTCCCAGCCCGCCGGCGAGCCGGTCGTAGCCGTCGAGGAACCGGTCGTAGAGCGGCCGCTGCCCGATATTGAGATACCCGGCATGGTCGTTGACGCCGCGCGCGATCAGCCGGGGGCCCTCCTCGCCCTCGAACAGCGCGGCCAGGAACTCCTCGGCGGTCTTGAACTCGCCCTCCGCGGCGACCCGTGAGGGACGCCTGCCGTCGTAGGAGAGGTTCCAGTCCTTGACGCGGTCCAGGCTGAGCGTGCCCTGCCAGTGGTGCAGGTCGCGCGCGTAGGTGTTCTGGAACGGGGTGGCCCGGCGACGCCGCTCGCGGTCGTAGAAGGCGACTCCGGTCACGCGGGTCCCCTCCCGCAACGGCCACGTCCAGCGCAGGACGCCCTCTTCGTACCGGAACCGGACCTGCAGCAGGTCCGACGAGGCCCAGGAGGCGTAGGCGCGGTCGTCCCACCGCGCGTGATCGCGGATGAAGACGCCCATGGCGTCCCCGGTCCTGTCGTCCCAGAACGCGGCGTGCGGCCGGACGTTCCACGCGAAGCTCGGCGCGTACGGGCCGAGGGTGAACAGGAAGTCCTCCTCCGGTCGTTCGGTACGGCCCGGCCCCGAGAAGTTCGGATCCTCGCCACTGTCGCCGATCGTCAGCGGCTCGTCGATGCCGGGCCACCGGTACGCCTCCGGGCTCCGCAACTCCTGCGATCCGGGCCAGACCGAGGAGAAGCGGTGCGTGGGGGAGCAGCCGGTCCACGAAAGCTCCCAGGCGGCGTCGAGCCCGGTCATCTCCTCCGACAACTGGGCCCAGTCGCAGTCCTGCAGGCAGCGGACCGTCACCGTGTAGCGCCCGCCGCAGGCGAAGTGGTAGACGATCTCGTAGTCCGCGAACAGCGGGCCGCTCTCGACCAGCCGCGCCTCGACGCCTTGGACACCGCCGCGGACCTCGGACCGCCCGACCCAACCGCGTCCCCGATCCCACGCCATCACCGGCCCGGGGGCGACGCTGTCGGCGCTCTGCGAGACGGGCAACCGTACTCGCAACAGACCGCTGTCGAGGACGACGTGGTCATCCGCGACCTCCACCCGCACGGGCCTGTCCGGCAGCGCCGGAGTCCCGGGGGAGAGCGTGTAGGAACGGGTCTGCCCGTCGGCGAAGAAACAGATCCCGTCCCCGGTTGTCTGGTATGGCACCGCCTGCCCGGCGTCGTCGATCAGCCGCAGCTCCCCGGGCCGTGGATCCCGGACCGGGTAGCGCAGCAGCGTCCGCGGCCAGGCGAACTCCGGATGCCCGATCACGTCCCGCACCGTGAACACCGTCACCTCGCCACCCCCCGGGTGCCGAGCCCCGCGCCCCCCGCGACCCCTTCGACCAGATGCCGCTGGAGCACGACGAACAGCAGCAGGATCGGCGCCGCGACGATGAACGTGCCCGCGGCGATCAGCGGCCAGTTCTGGGTGTGCTCGCCGAAGAAGGAGTACAGCCCCCGGGTAACCGGCCACAGCTGCTGGTCCGACAGCATGACCAGCGGCAGGATCAGGTTGTTCCAGGCGTGCACGAACCCGAAGATGGCGAACGTCGCCAGCGCCGGCTTCATCTGCGGGATGATGATCGTGAAGATGAAGCGGATGTAGCCGCAGCCCTCCAGCGCCGCCGCCTCGTCGATCTCCTTCGGGATGCCCTTGATGTAGCCGACGAAGAAGAAGAAACCGGCGCCGGACAGGCTGGTCAGGATCAGGTAGCCGGGCATGCTGTTGTACAGGCCCAGCGCCTGCGCCTCGATGAACAGCGGGATCAGGCCGCCGGGCAGGAAGCCGGAGAAGACGAAGAAGGCGTACACCGCGTTGGAGCGCTTGAAGTAGCCGCGCGAGACGGGGAACGCCAGGAAGACGCCGAGGATCAGCGTGACCGTGTCCGGGATGACCGCGTAGATGAGGCTGTTGACCATCTGGCGCCCGAAGTCGCCCTGGGTCCAGGCCGCGCCGAAGTTCTCCAGCGTCCACGGGTGCGGCAGCCCGGTCGGGTCCTGCAGGAAGCCGGTGAACGTCTTGAACGACTGCAGGAACATGTAGACCAGCGGCGCCGCGAACAGCAGCGCCGCGATCGCGAAGCAGAGCAGGTTGCGGCCCGTCGCCCTCACAGCTGGATCTCCCGCCTGCGCAGCGTGAACAGCAGCGTGCCGCCGATCACCAGGGTCAGGACGAACTGCAGCATCGCCAGCATCGAGCCGTAGCCGAGCTGGCTGGTGCCGCCGAACGCGGAGTCGAACATGTACAGCCCCAGCGTCTTGGTGCCGAAGTTGCCGCCGGTCAGCACGAGGATCAGCGCGAACTCGCCCAGCGCGCCCATCGCGGTCAGGAAGATGTTGACGGTGGTGGCGGGGGCCAGCAGCGGCCACGTGACGTGCAGGAACGCCCGCCAGCGGCCGGCGCCGTCCAGCGCCGCCGCCTCGTACACCGGCCTCGGGATGTTCCGCAGGCCCGCGATGTAGATCAGCATCGAGTACCCGGCGAACATCCAGATGTTGACCAGCATCACCAGCGGCAGCGCCAGCGTGCTGTCACCCAGGAACGCCGTCGTGCTGTCGAAGACCGTCTGCCACACCGTCTCGGCAGGGCCGGTGACCGGGTCGAGGATGAGCGCGAACACCGTACCGACCACCGCGACCGAGAAGATCTGCGGCATGAAGATCAGCGCGCGGTAGAACGTGTACGAGCGCCCGGGGCGGTTGAGCAGCATCGCCAGCCCCAGGCCTACGAGGTTCTGCAGCACAGTCACGCCGATCACGTAGATCAGCGTGATTTTCAGAGAATCCCACACCTGCGCAGACAGCGCGGTGAACGCCGTCGTGTAGTTGCACAGCCCGCAGAAGTTGAGCGGCGTGCCCGGCATCCCGGAGTATTGCGTGAAGGAGTATCCGATGGTGGCCAGCGACGGGTAGAGCCCGAACAGCAGCCACCCGATCCCGGGGATCGCGATGCTCGCCCACGGGATCCACCGCCGGGTACGCCGGGTTCCGAAGGGACTACCAGCCACGTTATCGGCCTACCGACTTGCTGTAGGCGGACGCCGAGCGCTGCAGGATGGCCTCCAGGCCGTCCGGGCCGATCGGCGCGAGCTTGTAGAAGTCGGGGCCGGCGGCGTCGAGCGGCGCGCCCGCCGGGACCCACGGCGGGGTCAGCTGCGTGAACGAGTCGGCGCCGTGCGCGTTCAGCCAGTCCATCCAGGGCAGCCCGGTGTTCTGCAGCGCGGGCTGCGTCGAGAGCGAGCCGGTCAGCTTGAGCCACTGCTGGTAGTTCTCCGGCTCGGAGAACATCGCCAGCCACTGCATGGCCAGGTCCTTGTGCGGGGCCGAGGCAGGGACGACCCAGGTGAGGTCGGGCTTGAACGCCACCCGGTTGGCCGCGGCGTCGTCGGTGCCCGGCAGGGTGAAGAAGCCGAGGTTCAGCTTCGGATTGGCCTGCTGGATGGTCAGGCCGTCCCAGGAACCGTCGACGAGGAAGGGGTAGTCGTCCGTCTTCACCGCCCACACGCCGGGCGCGGTCTGCTGGTCGATGCCCGAGGCGGCGGGCACGACGTACTGCATGACCTTCGCGTAGCGGGCGCCGACCTCCTTGTAGATCGGGTCGGTCCACTTCTGGGTGCCGTCCCAGAACGCCTTCGCGCGGTCGGCGGAGATCTGCACGGATTCGGTGGCCTTGCGGCCCTTCATCATGAGCTGGTTCTCGATGCCCTGCCAGATGCCGCCCTGCATGCCGACCTTGCCCGACAGGAAGATCGGCGTCTTGCCCGCCGCCTTGAGCTTGGCACAGGCGTCCAGGAACTCCTGGAACGTGGTCGGTACGGCGATGCCGTACTGGGCGAGCAGGTCCTTCTTGTACCAGACTGCCCCGGCGGCGGCATAGCTCGCGGCCATGACCCCGTAGACGCCGCCCTTGTAGCCCACGGCCGCGGCCTGCGTGGCCGCGTCGTAGTTCTTCATGAACGGCTGATCCTTGAGGTCGGTGAGCTGGCCTGCCGTGATGAGCGCGGCCGCGCCGGCGGGCTGGATCTTGGTGAACTCCGGCGGGAAGCCGCCCTGAGTGGGGGCGAACCTGGCCAGCACGTCCACCGACTTGGCCTGCAGGAGGCTGTTGGACAGCTGGGCCCACGCGCCGTTGGCGGTCGCGGTGCTCTGCAGCTTGACGGTGACGCCCGGGTGGGCCTTCTCGAACTTGGCGTTGAGCTGCTTGACGAACTCGATGGCGCCCGGGTTCGTCCACTGGGCGACGACCAGCGTGGTGGTCTTGGGCGCGGAGGAGGAGTTGCCGGTGGTGCATCCGGCGAGCGTGAGGGCGATCGCCACGGCGACCGGCAGACGGGTTCTCATGGGAGATGCTCCTTGGGGGGTTACGGCCGCTGGAGAGCGCCGTCGGCTCTCCGCGGTGGCCGCCAGGCGGAGGTGGCGGCCGGGGGATACTTCTCGGCCAGGCGCTCGTCGAGGTCGACGCCGAGCCCGGGCCGGTCGCTCGGCCACAGGTGGCCGTCGCGGATCTCGGGGCAGCCCGGGAAGACCTCCCGTACCCGCTCGCCGAACAGGTGCTGCTCCTGGATGCCGAAGTTCGGGCCGGCCAGGTCCAGCGCGAGGTTGGCGGCGTGACCGATCGGCGAGACGTCGCCGGGGCCGTGCCAGGCGGTGCGTACCCCGAACGCCTCGGCCAGGTTCGCCAGCCGCCACGCCGGGGTGATGCCGCCGATCGCGGAGATGTGCACCCGGACGAAGTCACACAGCCGCTCGGCGACCACCGGCCGGTACTCGGCCGGGTTGACGAACAGCTCGCCGATTGCGATCGGCGTGGCGCACTGGGCGCGGATTGCCCGCAGCCAGTCCAGGTCCTCCGGCGCCACCGGGTCCTCGAGGTAGAACAGGTCGTACGGCTCCAGCTCCTTGGCCAGCCGTACCGCCTCGGAGGGGTGCACGCGCTCGTGCACGTCGTGGATCAGCTCCACCTCCGGGCCGAGCTCGCTCCGCAGGTGCTCGAACAGCCCGCGCACCGTGCGCCGGTAGGCGGCGGGGTCCCAGATGTTGGGAGCTCCGGCCGTGCTGGGCGCGCCGTACGTGCCGCCGCCGGGCACGGCCACCTGGCAGCGCACGTGCCGGTAGCCCGCCTCGAGGAACTCCCGCACCTCCTCGGCGACCGCCATGGCGTCGACCCCGGCGGCGTGGGCGTAGAGAGGCACCGCCGTACGGCAACGCCCGCCGAGCACCTGCCACACGGGCAACCCCGCGACCTTGCCCTTGATGTCCCACAGCGCCATGTCCACCCCGGACAGCGCGTTGTTGAGCACGGGTCCCGAGCGCCAGTAGCCGCTGACGTGCAGCGTGCCCGTGATGTCGGTGATGTCGGCCGGGTCGCGGCCGATGAGCTGGGGCGCCAGGTATTCGTCGACCGCGGTGCGGACGGCCTTGGCACGCTGGGTGAACGTGGCGCAGCCGAGGCCGTACAGGCCGGGTTCGCTGGTGTCCACACGGACCACGGCCAACGTTGTCCCGGCGGGGGCGGTGAGGATGGTCCGCACGCCGGTGATGCGGAGGCCGGAGCCGTCCGCCCAGGGCGGGTTCGGGAGGTCGATCATCGGCCCATGCCCCAGCGGGTGTCGACGCGTCCGCCGGTGTACTGCGCGCCGGTGCCCCAGAAGGGGGCGAAGTTGTAGCAGCCGGAGGCTGGGGCCTCGTTCTGCGCGGTCCAGTACGTGGTGCCCGCGCCGCCGGTCCCGGAGTCCTGCACCTGGACGCCCATGGTCGCCTCGTGCGCCTGGCCCTCCTGCAGTGCCTTGACCGCGGCGGCCAGCTCGGGGAGCTGGTCCCAGGCCAGCGAGACCTCGTAGGTGGTGACCTTCGCGGCCTCGTCCCGCGTGACCTGGATCCGGCCCTCCTGTGCGGTCATCGTTCCCAGCGGCGTCGGGAGGGGCGCGTTGGTGGGGTAGTAGGTCTGGTAGTTGGTGCCGGGGGCGAGCTGGCGGTGCAGCTCGGGCACGCCGCCCTTGGCCAGCGTCGCCACGAACAGGTGCGAGATCGAGCTCAGCGCCTTGTCGTAGTGCGGGTCCCCGGCGAGCAGGTCTTCGGTCTTGTCCTTGAGCGCGTCGAAGGCGAGCTGGATGCTGTCGGCCTTGAACGGGAACAGGTAGCCGTTGACCGCGAACGGGTCGTTCGACACCTGCAGATCGTCCTCGATCCGCGCCCTGACATGCAGGAAGTCGGCATCCCACGCGGTCTGGAGGGCGTACTCCTTCGCGCCCGCCGTCATGGTCACCGGAATGACCCCGTCCCACTGGCCAGGGGTCGCCATGAACGGGGCGTAGGCGACCTGCACGGCCCGCGACCCCTCCTGCCGGAAGCCGTTCCTGGCGGGAATCGTGGCCTCGAAGCCGACGGTGTAGCGGTTCTTCGGATCCACCCGCACGGAGATGACCGGAAATTTCACGACCCGTGCCTCGCCGGGCTCCAGGTTCGGGACAGCGCTTGTCCGATGGTCGGCCTTCCACCCCTCGGGCGGGGTGATGCGGAGGTCGGCGTGCACGGTGTGCGGGGAGAGGTTCTCGACGCGCACGTCGATGGTGCTGTCGCGGCTCACCGGCTTGGTGAACGGCAGCGGCGTGATCTGCAGCGGCGTGTCGTAGGCGAACTCCGCGCCGGTGGTGAGCGCGGCCTTGAGCTCCTCGGGGCTCAGGTCGCTGTCGAAGTACAGCACCTCCCACGGCGACAGCTCCAGCGTGGCGTGCTCCGCCTTGCCGTCGAACAGCCGGCCGCCCAGGTAGTCGTAGACCCGGATGCCGCGGGCGTCCGTCAGCCTCAGCGTGCCCTTGTGCCCGGCCTCGGGGTGCTCCATGGTGCCGTCGAAGAGCTGGTCGGCGTAGAGCGCGGCCCGCCCGCGGCCGCCGGCGTGCTCGAACAGGAACCCCCAGGTGGACCTGGCCTTCGGGTACAGCTCGGTGAGCAGCTCGCAGTCCTCGAGCAGCGCCGTCATCGTGGCGTAGGCGACCACCGCGGGCAGCGGGCTCTTGGTCTGGATGTCGTAGATGTTGAACTCCTGGCCGGAGTACCCCTTGTCGTAGCAGAGCGAGAACCAGAAGATGCGGATCGGCGAGTCCTCCTCCGCCCCCGCCAGCATGTGCAGCAGATACGTCGGCGCGAGCGTCCTGGCCACGCCGTACCCGGCCTGCTCGGGCGGCAGGTCGGGGAAGGAGTACTTCGTCGCGGTGCCCAGCTCGGTCTGCCACTGCCCGGCCCGGCCGCCGGTCCTGGACCAGAGCTTGTCCATCTTGATCTGGGTCTTGGCCATCGCGTACTGCGTGGCGTCCGGATAGCCGTAGGCGTGGTTGACCGAGCCGTCCATGTAGCCGGTGTCCTTGGAGCCCTTGGCGTACACGATGTCGCGGTTGTAGGAGACCGAGCCGCCGCCGATCAGGTTCACGTCAGGGTAGAGCGGCTTGACCCGGTCCCAGATCAGCTTCGTCATGTCCCGGTAGTCCTGGGCGTCGCCGGTCATCCAGGCCCAGCCGTGCACCCACGGCTCGTTCCACACCTCCCAGTTCTTGACCAGGTCCTGGAGGGGGGCGATCGCGTGGAAGACCATGTCCGCGTGCGCCACCATGTCCTTCGGGCGGTTCTGGTGCGGCCGCAGCGGCTTGCCGTCGGGGCCCGGCTGGACGTTCCACGACATGTTGTAGTTGATGAACCCGGTGGGTTCGATGCCGTAGCTGCGCCACTCCAGGACCTCGGCGCGCGCCCTGTCGATGTCCGCCTGCCCCCAGAACCTGCCGGGTCCGGGGGAGACGACGTCCGGCAGCACGGACAGGACCCCGCGCGTCCACTTCACACCCATGCGCTGCGCGATCCGCTTGGTGACCAGCGGGGAGGACTCGCCGCGGATCCCCATGCCGAAGCAGGAGCCGGGGCGTGCGTCCTGGATCGTCGGGCGGAGCACGCCGAGACCGTGCGTCTCATCGAGGAGCTTCGAGCCCGCCGCGTTGGTGACCGTGACCGCGACCGCGTAGTAGTCGGGGCCGAAAGCGCCCAGCGGGATGCTGGTCGTGCTCGCCTGCCCCGCGGGCGCGGTGAAGGCGGTCTGGCCCTTGGCGACCTCCTTCGTGCCGCGGGCCGACATCGCCCAGGTGATGGTGCCGCTCAGCGCGGCCGGGCTGTTGAACGTCACCGTCAGCACCGGGGACGCCGTGCCCGCCTGGCCGATCGGGTACAGGCCGGTGGGGTCGGCGTAGTTGACCTCGACCAGCGGCGGGGCGGCCGCTGCCGTGGTGTCGGCCGATGCCCGCGTGGCGGGGCTCGACCAGGCCAGGGCGATGGCGGTGGCGGTGCCGTACCGCATGACTTGACGACGGGTGAAGTGCTGGGGATCGGACATGGTCGGGCCTCCAGAGCGGGTCAGACCGGCTTGATCAGGCACAGGCCGGACGGGGGGACGGCCAGCCACCGCGGGCCGGGTTCCAGGCGCGCGGTGTCGGAGCGGACCGGGGTGCCGCAGGTGTCCCAGAGGTCGAGACGGACCGCGGCGGGGCGGGTGAAGTCGAGAAGGACGCGTTCGGCGCCGGTGTTGTTGACCACGGCGATCTCGGCGAACCGGGTGGGGTCCACCGAGGCCGCGCGGCCGCGGGCGTGGTAGGTGATCACCGCCCGCGCGGCATCGCTCGCGATGACCACGGGATGGAGCTCGTCGGGCCGTCCCGCGTCCAGGGCGCCGAGCATGAGAACGTCGCGGTACTCCCGCCAGAACGCCAGCCAGAAGGCGGTCATCGCGCGGTGGTCCGCGGGCAGGTCAGCGAGCCTGACCGAGATCTGCGGTACGGCATGCAGGACCGAGAGCACCTGGCGGGCCGCGACCTGGGGCGTCGCCCGCGGATCCCACATGAGCATGTCCGAGTGGACAGCGCTTTCCCGACCGGCAGCGGAAAGGTCCAGGGTCCGCACGCGGTTCGCGGCCGCGTCGGCCGGGCAGTCGCCGGCGCGCAGCAGGTTGCCGAACTCCCGCATGGCCGGGCCGGTGTACGGCTGGCGCAACTCGATCAGCAGGTCCGCGCCGCGGATGGCCCGCAGCCGGTCGCGCAGATCCGTGAGCAGGGTCCGCATCGCCTCTCCCACGTCGTCGTACACCCGGGCCGCGTCGAGAAAGTCGATCTTCAGACCGTCCAGGCCGTACCGGTCGACGAACCTTACGCAGGTGTCGACGACGAAGCGCCGGACCTCCTCGTGCCGGGGGTCGAGGACGTGGCAGCGCCACCGCGGCACGGCGTGCGGCGCGAAGGCGGCGAGCCGGCCGCGGGCCGCACTGTCGTCGCCGAGGAGCAGCGGCGCGATCCAGGCCAGGTACTTCAGGCCGAGCTCGTGCACCGTCGCGACGTGCGCGCCGAAGTCGGGGAACTTCTCCGGATCGGGTTCCCAGTCGCCGCAGCCCGCGTAGCCGCCGCCGTGCGCGCCACGCTGCCACCCGTCGTCGAGGATGAGGAGCCCGCAGCCCGCCTCGGCCGCGAGCCGGGCCTCCGCCTCGATGGCGGTGGCGCGGACTTCCTGGTGGTAGGAGTACCAGGTCGAATACGCCGGAACGCGTCCCGCCTCGGGAACCGGGAGAGCGGCGGAGCCCGACTGCCAGCGCGTCAGCGATCGCACCGTCTCCCCGAACGCCGCTCCCGGGGCCGCGATCCGGATGCGGCAGACATCGTCGGAACGCAGATCCATCGCCAGCCAGACGCCGAACCGTCCGTCGCGTTCCCTGACGCCGAACCGGACGCGGGTATCGGGGACGAGGCGGTCCGCGGCGAATCCGAGGACTGAGCGCCCCGAATCGTCGTAGAGGCAGCCCAGCGGCACCGAGTCGACGAGGCCGACAGTGCGCCAGCCGCTCATCCAGTCCGCCTCCAGGTGCCGGTCCCAGCCCGCTCCGGGATGCCAGAACCCGACGGCACCGCCGAGCGCGACATCCAGGCGTAATAACGTTGTCTCAGAATCCGACCCGACGACCACGAAGGAACCGCCGGGGGACAGGAGGGGCGCCGGACCGGGCGTCAGCCGAGTGACGGCGAGTCCGTGCAGGTGAAGGGCACTATCGTCGGTCCATAGCCAACGTAGGTCGGCGAGGTCCGCCATCGTCGCTCCTCTCGGGGGGCTGGAGGAACCATAACGACGGCGAGACAACGTTGTCTAGAGTTCGACGCACCCCCGTAACGTCGACGGGTCAGCGGCCTCAGCCCGCGCTGCGCACCGCGAGCTCGGTGGGAACGACGACCTTCCGCGGCCGTGATCGGTCTCCGGCGATGCGCCTGAACAGCAGTTCGGCGCCCATCCGGCCGATCTCGCGCACGTCGTAGGACACGACCGTCAGCCGCCACGGGACGAAGCCCGCGGTCTCGAATTCGTCGAAGCCGACCAGCTCGACCGGCTCGGTCCTGCCGTTCAGCGCACCGAGCGCGCCGAGTGTCAGCCGGTTGTTCAGGGCGAAGATCGCGGTGGGCGGCTCGGGGCCGTCGAGCATCCGTGCGACCGCGGCCTGGGCGTCGGGCACGGTGTGCAGGCCGTACTTGACGAGGTCGGCACGGTAAGGCACCCCGGCTTGCTCGAGCGCCTGCTCTGCGGCGGCGAGCCGGTCGGCCATCGTGGAGATGCTCAGCCAGTCGGAGATGACGCCGATGCGTTCGTGCCCGGCGGCCACCAGGCGCTCGACGGCCTGCCGCGCCCCGGCCGCGTTGTCGATCAGGACGGTGTCGGCCAGCAGGTTGCGCGGCGGCCGGTCCAGGAAGACCACTGGGATGCCGCGCTCGATCTCCGGGCGCAGATAGACGTGATCGGCGTCGGCGGCCGGGACCACCAGCAGGCCGTCGACCCGCCGCTGGCACATCTCCAGCAGCAGGGCCCGCTCCCGCTCGGCGTCCTCCTCGGAGCTGGCCGTGATCAGCATGGTGTCGTGTTCGAGGGCGTACTGCGCGGCGGCCGCGGCGATGCCGGCGTAGAACGGGTTCGCCAGGTCCTCGATGAGCAGGCCCACGGTCGCCGAGGTGCTGCCCGCGCGCAGGTTTCTGGCCATGTCGTTGCGCCGGAAGCCCAGCTCGGAAACCGCGGCCAGGACCCGCTCGGCCAGCTCGGGGTCGACCGTGGGCACGTTGTTCACCACGCGCGAGACAGTCTTCAGGCTGACGCCCGCCAGCCGGGCGACGTCAGTCATGGTCGGACGGCGCGGCCCGGCACCTCCCGCGCTGGGCGTGCTCACCTGGGTCTGGCTCCTTCCGGTCCGCGACGCTCAGGCGGTGGTGCCGACGTTGTCTCGTCCGGACGCTGCGGTCATATCATAGGCGGCGCCGTGGACGCGCGCACGACGAGCCTGCTGGCCATCACGGTCCTGTCCCCGGGCGGCCGCCTGCCTTCCAGCACGTCGAGCAGGATCTGCGCGGCACGCCGTCCCAGGTCCACGCTCTGCAGCGCGACGCTGGTCAGCGGCGGATCCGACAGCGCGGCGGCGGAGGTGTCGTCGAATCCCGCGACCGACACCTCACCCGGTACGGCACGTCCGTGCTCCCGCAGCCACCGGCACACGCCGAGAGCCATGCCGTCGTTGAAGGCGAAGACGGCGGTCGGCGGCTCCGGGTGGTCGAAGAGCCGCGCGGCGGCGCCGTACCCGGACTCGGCGGTGAAGTCCCCGTGGACGGTCAGCTCGGCGGGCAGCCCGAGCCGCGCGTCGCGGAACGCGCGCTCGACGCCGCGCATGCGGGCGGCCATGGCCAGGCGGTTCTCCGGCGGCCCGTTGACGACGCCGATCCGGCGGTGCCCGAGCGCGAGCAGGTGCTGGGTGACGGCGTAGGCGCCACCCTCGTCGTCGGGGTGGACCATGGTCAGGGCGTCCTCGGCGTAGCCGATCACCACGGCCGGATAGCCCAGCGCGACCAGCTCCGGCAGTGCCCGCACCCCGGCGCCCGCCTCCACGAGCAGCCCGTCGACCAGGCGCCGCCGGTCGAAGCGGCGATAGGCGGAGGCTGCGCCGCCGGACGGCTCACGGGTGGACAGCAGCAGCCCGTAGCCGCGCGCGGCCAGCTCCTGCTCCGCGCCTGCGATGAGGCGGATCAGGTGGTCGTTGGCGAGGGCGAACCCCGGGTCGTGCGGCACCACCAGGCCCACGACC